>NZ_JAWIRT010000005.1:166466-171389 GCF_036320045.1 Stenotrophomonas sp. SMYL20
CCCCCCCCCCCCCGCCACCACCCCCCCCACCCCCCCCCGCCCCCACCCCCCCCCCCCCCGCCCCCCCCCCCCCCCCCCCGGCCCAACCCTCTCGTTCTCCACTGCATCGGACAGCAAAAGCATTGTTGTTATCGGGTGGGGAGATAAATGTAGAGTCGAGCCATGCTCGACTCAGAGCGAAGCGACCCGCTGTTGCTCTGCTCTTCTTTTGATCTTCCGTGGCTGGCGCACACGGAAACTGTCATAGGTCGGGCGGGATGGGCTGCGCAGGGGCGTGAGCCGCATGGATGCGGCGACCGAGCTTACATGGACGTACTTGCAGCGTCCCCTGCGTGGTCCATCCCGCCCGGCCAAGCACGGCTGTTGCTTCAACCGTACCCCCCACCAGCCACGAGGGGCTCCGCCGTTGGCCGTATCCGCGCCGAAGGCGCGATAATGACCGGATGGAAACCGTCCGCATCGCCACCCGCAAGAGCCCGCTCGCCCTCTGGCAGAGCGAACACGTCGCCGATCGCCTGCGCCAGGCCCACCCCGGCCTGCATGTGGAACTGGTGCCGATGAGCACCCGCGGTGACGAGGTGCTGGACCGCTCGCTGGCCGCCATCGGTGGCAAGGGCCTGTTCCTGAAGGAACTGGAGCTGGCCATGCTGCGTGGCGAGGCCGACTGCGCCGTGCATTCGCTGAAGGATGTGCCGATGGAACTGGATGAACCCTTCGCGCTGCCGGCGATGCTGACCCGCCACGATCCGGCCGATGGTTTCGTCTCCAACCTGTACGCCTCGCTGGATGCGCTGCCGATCGGTGCGCGGGTTGGCACCTCGTCGCTGCGCCGCCAGGCCCAGCTGCGCGCGCTGCGCCCGGACCTGGAACTGCTGGACCTGCGCGGCAACGTCAACACCCGCCTGGCCAAGCTCGACAACGGTGGCTACGACGCCATCGTGCTGGCCGTGGCCGGCCTGGAGCGTCTGGGCCTGGGCGCGCGCATCGTCGCGCGCCTGCAACCGCCGCAGTGGCTGCCGGCCCCGGCGCAGGGCGCGGTGGCGGTGGAGTGCGACGGTGGCAATGCGCGCCTGATGGCGCTGTTCGCGGGCCTGGATGACGCGGAAACCCGTGCCTGCGTGGAAGCCGAGCGAGCGATGAACCGTGCGTTGCATGGCAGCTGCCACGTGCCGGTGGCGGCGATCGCGCAGTGGCAGGGCACCGACCTGCACCTGCAGGGCCTGGTCGGCAGTGCCAGCGATGGTCGTGCGGTGCGCGCCGAGGCGATCGGCCCGGCCAGTGACCCGGAAGCACTGGGCCAGCGCGTGGCGAAGATGCTGCTGGATGCCGGTGCCGGCGAACTGCTGAACGTCTGAGCCATCGCAGCTAGTGCCGGCTGCTGGCCGGCAACCTCGTGCTCCGATTGAATGCAGTTGCCGGCCAGCGGCCGGCACTACCGAAAGAAGAACGGGCGCCTTTGGCGCCCGTTTCTTATTTGAATTTGTAGACCACGTTCATCGTGGTCAGCGTATCGGTCTTGCGCTTGTCCTCGGCCACGTCACTGTTGTAACGCGCCTGCCAGCCGGCCTTCAGCGCCAGATGTTCGTTCATGCTCACCGAAACACCGAAGTCGTTCTGGCCGAAGGTGTTGTAGGAACCCGACTCGACCAGCAGGGTGTTGACCAGGTCGGTGTTGTCGGTCAGCGAGTACTTCATGTCGAACAGGCCTCGGCCGATCATGCCGGTGCGGGTGCGGTCGTCCTCGGTGCTGTGGGTGCGGCGCACACCGGGGCCGATCTGCGCGTCGAACGAGAAACGCTCGGTGTTCCACAGGCGGGTGCCGTAACCCAGACCGAACGAGCTCTGGCGGTCGTAGGTGGCGAAGTCATCGCGCTCGGTACGCACCGTGGCCGTCAGCTGGCGGTGCTCGCCCAGCTGCAGCGCGCTGCCGGCACTGCCGGTGTAACGGTTGGCGGTGGTGTTGTTGCGGCGGCTGGTGGAGCCGTCGTCGCGGGTCTCGATCACCTTGGAGCTGGAGCGCAGGCCAGCCAGGTCCATGCTGTGCACCCAGTCGCCATCGGTGTAGCGCAGGCGCAGGCGGCCGTTGAAGCTCTCGGTGCTGCTGTTGCCGCGTGCCGAAGCGAAACCGAGCTCGCCGCCACTGCCGCTCCACGGCGAGGACATCGCCGCCAGTTCGGAGGCATCCTGCGCATACGCGAGCGGTGCGCACAGCAGCAGGGGGATCAGCAGGGACACGCGCAGGGACATCGGGGCTTCTCCGAAGCGGTTGACAGCCGGTGATGATACTGGAAGCGTGATGGCGGTCCGAATCGATCCAAACGGTTTCTTCAGCAGGCGTTGCCGCGATCGCCTATTCAGGGCAGATCGACGCGCAATGCCGGGTCGTTGAAGCGCGAATAGCGCAGGCGCAGCTGGAAGCTGCGGCCATTGCTGCTGCCGCTGCGTACGATCTGCCGCGGCAGGCCCTGCGCGTCCACCCAGTACTCCAGGCGTTCGCCGGGCTGCGCGCCACGCAGGCGGTAGTGACGCGTCTCGACCCCGTCCAGCGACTGGCTGCCCAGGTCTTCGGCCTGCAGATCGGCGGGCAGGGCATCGGCCGGCAGCGGGTTGCGCCATTGCTCGAGCAGGCCCGGCGGGGTCGGCACCTGCCGGATCGCGTCGTCGGCCTGCAGGAACATGGTGTCGCCGATGATCGTCTGCGGACCGGCCGGGGTCTGCACCCGGAAGCGGTCGGGGGCGACGAAGTCCATGGCGCTGCGCACCGGCTGGGGCGCGCCCAGCACCTCCAGTTCGGCGTGGAAGCTGCGCAGGGCCGAGAAGCGCTGGCTGGCGCCCAGCACCGCCTGCGCCGGATCCGCCGCAGGCACGGGCGCTTCGGTGCTGGCCGGCGCGGGCGCGCGATCACAGGCGGCCAGCAGCAGGCAGGCCAGCAGGGACAGGGCAGGCAACCGGCGCATCGGGTGTTCCAGACGGGTGGGGGCGACCACGATAGCCCAAACGTCCCACACAAGACCCGCGACTCGGACATAATCGGGGGTATGGACCGATACGAACGCATCACCGCCCTGCATCGTCTGCTCAAGTCCGCACGCTATCCGGTGACGGTGGCGACCCTGCAGGACAAGCTCGGTTGCTCCCGTGCCACCGTCTACCGCGATCTGGCCTTCCTGCGCGATGCGCTGATGGCACCGATCGAGGGCGACGGCGAAGCCGGCTTCCGTTACCAGGCCGACGAGAGCGACCGCTTCGAGCTGCCCGGCCTGTGGCTGAGCTCGGAGGAGCTGCATGCCCTGCTGGCCTCGCAGCACCTGCTGGCGCGGACCGGAGGCGGCGTGCTGTCCTCGGTGCTGGCACCGCTGCAGCAGCGCATCGAGAGCCTGCTGGCGGCCCAGGCTGGCGTTTCCAGCTGGCCGGTGGACCGGGTGCGGGTGATTCCGCACCGTGGCCGCAAGTTCGATGAAGGCAGCTTCCGCAGCGTGGCTTCGGCGGTGCTGGAGCGCCGCCAGCTGGCGTTCGAGTACCGCGCCCGTTCCACCGACGAGCCGACCAAGCGCACCGTTTCGCCGCAGCGCCTGACCCACTATCGCGACAACTGGTACCTGGATGCCTGGGACCATGACCGCGAGGCGCTGCGCAGCTTTGCCGTGGATCGCATCCACAAGGCGCGGGTGATCGACAGCACCGCCCGCGACGTGGCCGACAGCGAGCTGGACGAGCAGCTCGGGGCTAGCTACGGCATCTTCTCCGGTGCGCCGAAGGGCTGGGCGACCATCCTGTTCAGCGCCAAGGCCGCGCGCTGGGTGGCCGACGAGCACTGGCATTCCAAGCAGCAGGGCCGCTTCCTGGCCGATGGCCGCTATGAACTGAAGGTGCCGTACAGCGTCTCGCGCGAGCTGCTGATGGACGTGCTGCACTACGGCTCGGATGCCGAGATCGTCGAACCGGTGATGCTGCGCGAGCAGGCCAAGGCGCTGCTTGAGCTCGCCCTGAGCAACTACGACAACTCCTGACACTCCCCCCCGAGAACCCTTCCGCCCATGAAGAAGACCCTGTTGCTGCCCCTGCTCGCCGCTGCGCTGGCCCTGACCGCCTGCGGCAAGTCCGGCGAGCCCTCGCAGAAGCTGGTGGTGGCCGCTACGGCCGTGCCGCATGCCGAGATCCTTGAAGTGGTCAAGCCGATCCTCAAGCAGGAAGGCGTGGACCTGGACGTGCGCGTGTTCAACGACTACGTGCAGCCCAACGACCAGCTGGTGCAGAAGCAGGTGGACGCCAACTACTTCCAGACCGAGCCGTATCTGGATGCCTACAACCGCGATCGCAAGACCGATCTGGTGAAGGTGATCGGCGTGCACATCGAGCCGTTCGGTGCGTATTCGCGCAAGATCAAGTCGCTGGCCGAGCTGCGCGAAGGTGCCGACGTGGTGATCCCGAACGACCCGAGCAACAACAGCCGTGCACTGATCCTGCTGCACAAGGCCGGTGTGATCGAGCTGAAGGATCCGACCAACGCGCTGTCGACCCAGCGTGACATCAGCGCCAATCCGAAGAACCTGAAGTTCCGCGAGCTGGACTCGGCGATGCTGCCGCGCGTGCTGGACCAGGTCGACCTGGCCCTGATCAACACCAACTACGCACTGGACGCTGGCCTCAACCCGACCAAGGATGCACTGGCGATCGAGAGCAAGGACTCGCCGTACGTGAACTTCCTGGTCGCACGCCCGGACAACAAGGACGACGCCCGCGTGCAGAAGCTGGCCAAGGCCCTGACCAGCCCGCAGGTGAAGGCCTTCATCGAGACCAAGTACAAGGGCGCGGTGCTGCCGGCGTTCTGACGGCCGCTGGCCATGTGGTAGTGGCGGGGGGGGGGGGGGGCGCGCCCCAGCCCCCCCCACAGACAAAGAGGTGGGGCCCGCGGCCCCCCCA
>NZ_JAWIRT010000005.1:171399-214032 GCF_036320045.1 Stenotrophomonas sp. SMYL20
CCGGCGCCGGGCCGCAACCCTCCCGGCCCCCACACCCACCTTGGGGTGCCCGCCCCGCGCCCGCCACTACCGTCAGTCGACGTGGAAGGCGAGGGTGGCCGCCACGGCCTGCTGCCATCCCGCATACAGTTTCTCGCGCCGCGCCACCTCCATCTGTGGCTCGAAGCGCCGGTCCAGGCCCCATTGCGCGGCGATCTGTTCGCGGCTGGACCAGAACCCCACCGCCAGCCCGGCCAGGTAGGCCGCGCCCAGTGCGGTGGTTTCGGTCAGCCGCGGCCGCAGCAGTGGCACGCCAAGGATGTCGGCCTGGAATCCGGCCAGGAAGTCGTTGCCGATCGCACCGCCATCGGCGCGCAGCTCGGTCAGCGCGATGCCGGCATCGGACTGCATCGCATCGAGCACGTCGCGGGTCTGGTAGGCCATCGCCTCCAGCGCGGCACGCACGAAGTGCGCCTTACGAGTGCCACGGGTCAGGCCGAACATCGCGCCGCGCACATCACTGCGCCAATAGGGCGCACCGAGGCCGACAAATGCTGGTACCAGGTAAGCACCGCCACTGTCGGGCACCTGCGCGGCCAGCGCCTGGCTGTCGCTGGCGCGTTCGATCATGCGCAACCCATCGCGCAGCCACTGCACCACCGAGCCGGCGATGAAGATCGAGCCTTCCAGCGCATATTCCACGCGCCCGTCCAGGCCCCAGGCGATGGTGGTCAGCAGGCCATTGCGCGAACGCACCGCCTGCGCGCCGGTGTGCATCAGCATGAAGCAGCCGGTGCCATAGGTGTTCTTGACCATGCCCGGCTGGAAGCAGGCCTGGCCGAACAGCGCCGCCTGCTGGTCACCGGCGATGCCGGCGATCGGAATCGGGTGATCGAAGAAGAACTGCGGCCGGGTATGCGCGTACACCGCGCTGGAATCGCGCACCTGCGGCAGCATCGCGCGCGGGATGTCCAGCAGCGCCAGCAGGTCGTCATCCCAGTCCAGCGTGTGGATGTTGAACAGCAGCGTGCGCGCCGCGTTGCTGTAGTCGGTCACATGCGCCTGGCCACCACTGAGGTTCCAGACCAGCCAGCTGTCGATGGTGCCGAACAGCAGCTCGCCGCGCTCGGCACGCTGCTGCGCGCCCTCCACGTGGTCGAGGATCCAGCGCACCTTGGTGGCGGAGAAATAGGCATCGATCAGCAGGCCGGTGCGCTCGCGGATCAGCGCCTCATGCCCTTCGGATTTGAGCCGCTCGCAGATGGCGTGGCTCTGCCGCGACTGCCAGACGATGGCGTTGTGGATCGGCTGTCCGGTGGCACGGTCCCAGACCACGGTGGTTTCGCGCTGGTTGGTGATGCCCAGTGCGGCGATGTGGCGCGGGTCGATCTGCCCGCGGCTGAGCAGTTCGGTCAGCGTGGCATAGACGCTGGTGAGAATCTCGCGCGGGTCATGCTCGACCCAACCCGGCTGCGGGAAGATCTGCGCGAATTCGCGCTGCGCGCTGCCGACGATGTCGCCGGCGCGGTCGAACAGGATCGCGCGCGAACTGGTGGTGCCCTGGTCGATGGCCAGCACGTAGCGGGGCGTCATGCAGCGTCTCCGGTAGCGATGGTGTTGGTAGAGTCGAGCCTGCTCGACTGCTTTTCATGTCAGTCGAGCAAGCTCGACTCTACCGTCTATCGATCCACGCCTGCAGCCGCGCCACCTGCGCAGCATCCAGCCGCAACCCCAGCTTGCTCCGCCGCCACAGCACGTCCTCGGCGTCCCAGGCCCATTCGTGGTCGCGCAGGAAAGCCACTTCCCGCGCATGCAGGCCGCCGCCGAAGTCCTCTCCAAGATCGTCCATGCCCCGTGCACCCTGCAGAAGGGCGGCGCTGCGGCTGCCGTAGGCTTCGGCCCAACGCCGTGCGATCTCCACGGGCAACCACGGTGCCAGCGCCTGCAGGCGGGAGCGCGCCTGTGTGGCGTCACCCCAGTCGCTGCCCGGCAGCGGGTCTCCGCCTGCCGTCCAGGCCGGTCTCATCTGTGGCAGGGCAGGGCGCAGCAGGTTCAGCGCTTCCTCGGCCAGCACCCGGTAGGTGGTCAGCTTGCCGCCCAGCACATGCAGCGCTGGCGCCGGGTTGGACTGCAGCTGAAGGCGGTAGTCGCGGCTCAGCGTTGCCGCACGCGGGTCCGGGTCGGCCAGCAGGGGACGTACACCGGCGAACTGCCAGACCACGTCTTCCGGAGTGATCGGCTCACGCAGATAGCGGCTGGCGGCCGCGCACAGATAGCTCACCTCGGAAGGCAGCACGCTGCAGCGCGCCGGGTCACCGCGGTAGTCGGTGTCGGTGGTGCCAATCAGCAGATGATCGTGGGTGAACGGCAGCAGGAACACCACGCGGCCATCGGGCTGCTGCAGCAGGCAGGCACGGTCATCGGGCCAGGGGCGGCGCAGCACGATGTGGCTGCCCTGTACCAGCCGCAGCGCGGGGCCGCCGCTGCGGGCCTCCATCTGCTCCAGCAGGCCACCGGCCCATGGGCCAGCCGCATTGGCGACGGCGCGCGCGGTCACATGCTGCTGGCCATCGGCGGATTCCAGCACGGCCTGCCAACGGCCCTGCACAGGGCGCAGTTCGATGCAGCGGCTGCGCACATGTACCTGTGCGCCACGCGAGGCAGCATCCAGGGCATTGAGCAGTACCAGACGCGCGTCATCGACCTGCGCGTCGGCGTAGCTGAAGGCCTGCCGCAGATCCGGGGAGAGCCAGGGGCCGAGCGGATCATGCTGAAGGTCCAGGGCGCGCGAGGCGGGAAATGCCGGGCTGCGTGGGCCCAGGTGGTCGTACAGCCACAGTCCCACGCGCAGCATCCAGCGTGGGCGCAGGTGCGGTTCCCACGGCAGCACGAAACGCAGCGGGCGGACCAGATAGGGTGCCTGCCGGCGTACCACCTCGCGTTCGCCCAAGGCCTTGCGTACCAGACCGAACTCGCGCTGTTCCAGGTAGCGCAGGCCACCGTGGATCAGCTTGCTGCTGGCGCTGGAGGTATGCGCAGCGAGGTCGTGCTGCTCGCACAACAGCACGCGCAGGCCGCGGCCGCTGGCATCACGGGCGATGCCGGCACCGTTGATACCGCCACCGATCACCAGCAGGTCGACGTCGTGCATCGCGCCTCCGCATCCTGTGTGTGTAGAGTCGACTGTCAGTCGACTGCTGTTGCAAAAGTCGAGCAAGCTCGACTCTACGAAAGGCAGTCGAGCAAGCTCGACTCTACAGAACGCGGGTGACGGAAACGACGACGGGCCCCGAAGGGCCCGTCGCGTTACATCAGTGAAGCAGGTGCAGCCTGGATCAGAAGCGGGCGCCGATGCCGAAGCCGACGGTCCACGGATCCATCTTGGCTTCGCCGATCTTCTCGCCGCCAACCTTCACGTCCGGGCGGGCGCGCATGTAGCGGGCGTCAGCACGGGCGAACCAGGTGGAGTTGATGTTCATGTCCACGCCGACGGTGCCGATCACGCCCTTGGCATCCTTGAAGCGGATGTCGGTGTCAGCGCCGTTGCCCAGCTTCTCGTTGCTGAAGCTCGACTGGTAGTAGCCCACGCCCACGAACGGACGGAACACGTTGTCAGCCTGACCGAAGTGGTACTGGCCGCTCAGCGCGATCGGCTGCTGCTCGACCGAGCCCAGGCGGGCGTTGTTCGGGCCCTTGAACTTGTTGTCGAACTTGTCGGCAGCGCCCCACAGTTCAACGGCCCAGTTGTCGTTGATGTAGTAGCTGAAGCTGACGGTCGGCGCCGGGCCACCATCGGTCTTCTTGACGCCGGTGATCGGGTCGTTCTTCGGTTCCAGCAGCGAGATGCCGCCAACAACGGCAAAATGCTTGCCCGAAGCGGTGTCGGTGCTGCTGCTGTCCTGGGCGAAAGCGGCCGGCGCGAAGGCGGCGGAGGTCAGCAGGGCGAGACTCAGGATACGGATGGAGCGCATGGGGGTATCTCCTAATGTTTCTTGTTTTGGGCCCCCGGTTGCGGGGCGAGCACACCGTAGTCGCCCCAACATGAATCGAATCCGACGCACGTTAAAAAATAGTTTCCCTTGTTCAGCGACTGGAGCGAAAAGCCTGTTTTCATGGGCTTTTCGGCCTTCGGCGACATTCATGCAGTTGGAGAAGATGTGAGCGAAGCAACGGTGTGCATCGGCCTGCAAGCGCAGGTGAAGGCGGATTGCAGGGTGCTGCTGCTGGGTTCGATGCCCGGCGTTGCGTCATTGCAGGAGCAGCGCTACTACGCACATCCGCGCAATCGCTTCTGGCCTGTGCTGGCCGATATCTGTGGCTTCGATGTGGCCCTGGCGTACCCGCAACGGCTGCGCGCACTGCAGGCAGCCGGTGTGGGTCTGTGGGATGTGATCGGTCAGTGCGAGCGGCGTGGCAGCCTGGATGCCGACATCGTGCGTGGCACGGAAGTACCCAATGCGCTGCCGGCATTGATCGCTTCGCTTCCTGAGCTGGAGCTGATCGGCTGCAACGGTGCGGCATCGCTGAAGGCATTCCAGCGTTGGGTGCTGCCCGGCCTGGAGGCGCCGCCAAGGCTGCTGGCGCTGCCGTCCACCAGCCCGGCCAACGCGGCCTGGTCACTGCCGCGGCTGCGCCAGGCCTGGCAGCCGGTAGCCGACGCACTGGCGACATGAAGCGGACATCGTCCGGACAATACGCTACCGACTGGTCGCGGCCGCAACCCATGAGCAACAGCGTGTCCCGGCTGCGTGAGTACTGAAAACACCTGTAACGGTTGGCGCTGGCCCCCGCTGGCCGCACAATAGACGTTTCCCTACACCAGATTGCCGGAGTTATCCCCATGGCCGAAATCAAGGAAGCACTTGTCCCCGATATCGGTGACTACAGCGATATCCCGGTAATCGAGGTGCTTGTCGCCGTCGGCGACACGGTCAAGAAGGACCAGGGCCTGGTGACGCTGGAAAGCGACAAGGCGACCATGGAAGTGCCGTCGGCCGTCGCCGGCGTGGTCAAGGAGATCAAGGTCAAGGTCGGTGACACCCTGTCCGAGGGCAAGGTCGTGGCGCTGATCGAAGTGGCTGAAGGCGAGGCTGCCAAGCCGGCCGCTGCCGCCCCGGCACCGGCCAAGGCCGCAGCGCCGGCCGCTGCCACCCAGAGCACGCCGGCCCCGGCCGCAGCTGCGCCGGCCGCTCCGGCTGCCAGCGGTGGTGCGGTTGAAGCGCTGGTGCCGGATATCGGCGACTATTCCGGCATTCCGGTCATCGAAGTGCTGGTCGCCGTCGGCGACACGGTCAAGAAGGACCAGGGCCTGGTCACGCTGGAAAGCGACAAGGCCACCATGGAAGTGCCGTCGTCGGTGGCTGGCGTGGTCAAGGAACTGAAGGTCAAGGTCGGCGACACTCTGTCGCAGGGCAATGTGGTCGCCATCATCGAGGCCGAGGGCGCTGCCGCGCCGGCGCCGACCAAGGCAGCCGCTGCTGCCGCTCCGGCTGCCGCCGAGACCGCCACCAAGGTCGAGCCGGTCGCTGTGCCGGCGCAGCCGGACAAGCTGGCGGCCCGCGAGGTCGCCTCGGCCGGTACCCCGTCCAGCCCGCCGGTGCAGTTCAACGCCGATGGCGTGCTGCCGGCCAAGGTGCCGTATGCCACCCCGGCGGTGCGTGTGTTCGCCCGCGAACTGGGCGTGGACCTGCTGCAGATCAACGGCACCGAGAAGGGTGGCCGCATCACCAAGGGTGACGTGCAGAAGTTCGTCAAGGCCGCACTCAGCGGTGGCGTGCCGGCTGCCGGCGGTGCTGCTGTTGCTGCCGGTGGTGGCCTGAACCTGCTGCCGTGGCCGAAGGTCGACTTCAGCAAGTTCGGCGAGACCGAAGTCCAGCCGCTGTCGCGCATCAAGAAGATCTCGGGTGCGAACCTGGCCCGCAACTGGGCCATGATCCCGCACGTCACCCAGTTCGAACAGGCCGACATTACCGACCTGGAAGGCCTGCGCGTGGCGCTGAACAAGGAAAACGAGAAGGCCGGCATCAAGCTGACCATGCTCGCCTTCCTGATCAAGGCCAGCGCCGCGGCGCTGAAGAAGTTCCCGGAGTTCAACGCCTCGCTCGATGCCAGCGGTGAAAACCTGACCCTGAAGAAGTACTTCCACATCGGCTTTGCCGCCGACACGCCGAACGGCCTGGTCGTGCCGGTCATTCGCGACGTGGACAAGAAGGGCGTGGTGCAGATCGCGCAGGAAACCGGCGAACTGGCCAAGAAGGCGCGCGACGGCAAGCTCGGCCCGGCCGACATGAGTGGCGGCTGCTTCTCGATCAGCTCGCTGGGCGGCATCGGCGGCACCGCGTTCACCCCGATCGTCAATGCACCGGAAGTGGCCATCCTCGGCGTCTCCAAGTCGTCCATCCAGCCGGTCTGGAACGGCAAGGAGTTCGCACCGAAGCTGATGCTGCCGCTGTCGCTGAGCTACGACCACCGCGTCATCGACGGCGCACTGGCCGCACGCTTCACCACGTACCTGTCGCAGGTACTGGCCGACATGCGCCGCGTGCTGCTGTAAGGCACCGCTTCGCCCCCACCGTGCGGCCGCCGCCCCTGGCGCGGCCGTGTGAACAGATGCAGTGACAGCCCGCCGGCACCGTCGCGCGGGCACGAGGAAAACCCACCATGGCCACGATTGAAGTCAAGGTTCCCGACATCGGCGATTACAGCGATGTGCCGGTGATCGAAGTGTTGGTCGCCGTCGGCGACACGGTGAAGAAGGATCAGGGTCTGGTGACCCTGGAATCGGACAAGGCCACCCTGGAAGTGCCGTCCTCGGCTGCCGGCGTGGTCAAGGAAATCAAGGTCAAGCTGGGCGACACCCTGTCCGAAGGCGCCGTGGTCGTGGTGCTGGACGCCGAAGGTGCCGCTGAAGTCCCGGCCAAGGCCGCCGCGCCGGCCCCGGCAGCGGCCGCTCCGGCCAGCAAGCCGCCGGTGACCCCGTCGCACCGCGCCCCGGCTGAACCGGCTGCGCCGAAGCCGGCGCTGTCCAGCGGCAAGCCAGCCGACATCGAATGCGAAATGGTCGTGCTGGGCTCCGGCCCGGGCGGCTACACCGCCGCTTTCCGCGCTGCCGACGTCGGCCTGGATACGGTGCTGGTCGAGCGTTACGCCAGCCTCGGTGGCGTCTGCCTCAACGTGGGCTGCATTCCGTCCAAGGCGCTGCTGCACGCTGCAGCGGTCATCGACGAAGTGGCCCACGCCGGTGATTTCGGCGTCGAGTTCGGCAAGCCGACCATCACCCTGGACAAGCTGCGCGAGTACAAGGAAAAGGTCGTCAACCAGCTGACCAAGGGCCTGGCCGGCATGGCCAAGCAGCGCAAGGTCCGCAGCGTGCAGGGCGTCGGCAAATTCGTTTCGGCCAACGAGCTGGAAATCACCGCCGCTGATGGTAGCACCCAGCTGCTGCGCTTCCAGAAGTGCATCATCGCCGCCGGTTCGCAGGCGGTGAAGCTGCCGAACTTCCCGTGGGACGACAAGCGCGTGATGGATTCCACCGACGCGCTGGAGCTGGCCGAAGTGCCGGGCTCGCTGCTGGTTGTCGGTGGCGGCATCATCGGTCTGGAAATGGCTACCGTGTACGGTGCGCTGGGCAGCAAGGTGACCGTGGTCGAGTTCATGGACCAGCTGATGCCGGGCGCCGACAAGGACCTGGTCAAGCCGCTGGCTGACCGCCTGAAGAAGCAGGGCATCGAAGTGCACCTGAAGACCAAGGCCTCGGGCGTCACCGCCGACGCCAAGGGCATCACCGTCACCTTCGAAGCGGCCGAGGAAGGCCAAGCGCCTGCGCTGGCGCAGGGCACCTTCGATCGCGTGCTGGTGGCCGTGGGTCGCTCGCCGAACGGCAAGAAGATCGATGCCGAGAAGGCCGGCGTGCAGGTCACCGACCGCGGCTTCATTCCGGTCGACCGCCAGATGCGCACCAACGTGCCGCACATCTTTGCCATCGGCGACATCGTCGGCAACCCGATGCTGGCCCATAAGGCCACGCACGAGGGCAAGCTGGCTGCCGAAGTGGCTGCCGGCCACAAGAAGGAATGGGTCGCCCGCGTGATTCCGTCGGTGGCCTACACCAACCCGGAAATCGCCTGGGTCGGCGTGACCGAGACCGAAGCCAAGGCCAAGGGCCTGAAGGTCGGCGTGGCCAAGTTCCCGTGGGCCGCCAGTGGCCGCGCGATCGGCATCGGCCGCACCGAGGGCTTCACCAAGCTGATCTTCGACGAAGAGACCCACCGCATCATCGGTGGTGCCATCGTTGGCGTGCATGCCGGTGACCTGCTGGCCGAGATCGGCCTGGCAATCGAGATGGGTGCGGAGGCGGAAGACATCGGCCACACCATCCATGCCCACCCGACGCTGAGCGAGTCGGTGGCGATGGCCTCGGAAATCTACGACGGCACGATCACCGATCTGTACATGCCGAAGAAGAAGTAAGGCACTTGGCCCTGGTGGCGCCGGGCCATGCCCGGCGGACTTGCCACGTAAAACGGAAAACCCGGCGAGAGTCGGGTTTTTTCTTGCCCGCCATCGTCGTCTGACCACTTCGATTCTGTCGTACTTGGCCTGAAGCGGCCTGTGGCGACCCTTGCACCCGGCGCGCGGTAGCGAGTTCCTTTTGGAGCCCGTCCGTGGCTCTCAATGCGCAGAAAGGGGTATCGCACTGCCAATCGCGGTGATGGATGTCGTGTACGGCCTCTGGCGCGTCTCGGTATCGCTTGCGGGCGCTTCGGATGGAGCGGCGAACCTCATCGTGGTGAAAGGTTGCTGTTTGATATGGCCGGAAATCAGGAACTATCTTCACCCGCCCAATCATCGGCCAACCGGGGCGACCCCAACCATGACGCATCCGCAATCTCCTCAGACCGGGGAGCTGATTGAAACGTTTAGATACAGCAAGTGGCCGCTTGTACTGATGTACGCATTGGCAGGGGTATTTTTCCTGGCAGCTGCATTCCTGCTCGTACTGAAGAATCACGTACCGGTCGATGGCTACAGGACCATCCACATGGGCGTGGCACTTGTGCTGGTGTGCGGACTGGCCGTTCTGGGGCTGACGGTATGGCAGGGAACGCTGCGCAAGGCGCGGTATGAAGTCTATGAGCGCGGGATCACCGAGGTTGTCGGCAGGAAGCGCACCTATATCGCGTTCGCTGAGATGCAGGACCTCTACCTGTTTGGTACAGGCAAGCTGGGAGCGGCGGGGTTTCTTACCGATGTCGCCTACCGCCTCGCACCAACGACCGCCTTCCACTGGGCAAACCAACATCTTGGGCGGCATCTCGAATTCATGCAGCTGGTCTGCCAGCTGCACGTGCGGGAACGCCTCCCGGTGATGATCACGGCATTGAGCTCGAACTCAGTGGTTACCTTCAACTACGTCTCCAGCGCACAGGTCTGGAAAAAGCGCATCCTGGGGAAATACCTTGATGTCACAACCCAGTCCATCCTGTTGACCCGCAACCACATCGAGGTGGGTGGGCGCCGCATTCCAACGGCAACGCTGGCCCAGGTCGATATCAACCAGTGGAGCGAGCGCATCACGATCAAGGATGCATCAGGTGCCGTGGCGCTTTCCACGATAGCGAGCGGGATCTTCAGTCTGGATCTCTTCCTGGAAACGTTGGCCTGGATCCTTCGAGATGAAAATCGCGCCTGACTGAACGGGCAACAAAAAGCGCGGCCCCGATGTTCCGGAGGCCGCGCCAGGAGAGAGTGTGCCGTGGAAGGGGCGGGGGATCAGAACACGAAGCTGACGCCGGCCACCGGGCCCTTGAATTCCTGCTTCAGGCCGATGGTGCCGTCGCTGCCCTTCTTGTCCGCGTCGAGCTTGAACCAGTCGTAGCCAGCGAACACACCGAAGTTCTTCGTGAAGCGGTAATCGACGATGGCGTTGGCGCGGCTCAGGTCGCCCTTGTAGTCATCGAAGCTGCCCCAGCGCGTGTTGAGATACTGGCCCTGCAGCGTGATCATCCACTTTTCCGACGGGGTGAAGCTCAGGCGCGCACCGACCACCGGCGCCACGCCGTCCGTCTTCTCATTGAGGAACTGGCCTTCGTAGACGGTGCCCAGATCGGCGTAGGCCTTGGTGCTGACCTTGGCGTACTCGGCACCCAGCTGCAGGCCGAGGTCGAAGGTATCGGTGTCCACCACCGAGTAGTCATAGACCAGGCTGGCGACCTGGTATTTCAGTTCGCCCTTGACGAAGCTGCCGGACGGCACGTTGACGTCACCGAAGGAGATGTCCTGGCCAAGGGTCTCGCGGCGGTCCTTGTCGTACTTGAAGTAGTTGAACAGCAGGCGCTGGCGGTTGCTGATGCGGAACATGCCATCGATGCGTGGCTCCCATTCCTTGCCACCCAGCTTGAAGTCCTCGGAGAAGCCGATGTCCTGGCCGGCGACGTTGGTCTTGCCGCGAAGGGTGTTGTCCGAGTCGATGTTCATCGCACCCAGGCGCAGGGCGAAGCGGTCGTCGCCTTCAGCGGCGTGGGCGGCAGTGGCGAACGAAGCGCCGGCGGCGAGCAGGGAGAGGGCGAGCAGGGTGGGTACGGGGCGCATCGAAGAGTCCTTGCAGTGGTTCATCAGAATGAAGACCACTGTGCCGGACAGGCCCGTCCACCATCCGTGAACGTATGGTCCACGAAGTGTGCACGGTTCAGCGCTGTCGCGACGATGCAAAAAGATGGCCCCGGAGCCGGGCTTCGGGGCCATCGTGGGACCTGCGGGGCGGAGCGTCGACGAGGTTGCTGCAGGCAGGTCGAAAGATCGGACCGGCGCATTCGGCGAAAGTTCCGCCGCCTGCGACCAAAGTTCAATACTGCGCTGCAACATCATACGGACGTCATTGTCCCTTGAGTGGCACGCAAAAATGTAACCGTTACCGCAACTTGCGGCCTCCCGGGATGAACAGGGGGCGGTTGTCTCGCAAATTGTCCCATTGCTATAATTTGGCGGCTCGATGAGGCCCCCCTGCTGTAGTCGCCTCAGCCCTCCACTTGCAACCACGCGGGACGTCCTGTGCTGAACTCCGTTGATGCGGGTCGGCGACTGATGCTGCGCGCCGCGGTCTACCCGCTGGCCGCAGTGGCTGTCCTGGCCCTGGCCTTCCTGCTGGTAGGTCCGAAATATGCCCTCGGCGCGCTGGCGTCCGGTGTGGCCATTTCGGCCGGTGGCTGGGTGGCGGCACGGATGGCACTGGGCGGTGGGGCACTGGCCGCAGGTTCGGCGATGGCTCGCCTGATCATTGCGATCGTGGCCAAGTGGGTGGTGGTTTTCGGCGTCCTGCTGGTGGGGTTCCTGGTCTTCAAGCTGCCTGCATTGGCGCTGTTGGCTGGTATCGCCGTCGGCTTGATGTTCCAGGTCCTGGCGATGGCCAGGCGTTGACAGAATTCAATTAACTGAAGGTTCCGGACACATGGCGGGCGAGGCTCTAACCCCTACCAGCTACATCCAGCATCACCTGCACAACCTGACCGCGCCGGTCGGCAAGGGTGAGGGTATGTTCTGGCATATCCACGTCGATACCTTCCTCACCGCGGTCCTGATGGGCCTGGTGATCGTTGTCGCGTTCTGGCTGGGCACCCGCAAGGCCACCGCCGGCGTGCCGGGCAAGTGGCAGGCCTTCGTCGAGATCTGCCTGGAGTTCGTCGACCGCCAGGCCAAGGACACCTACCACGGCAAGAGCAAGCTGGTCACGCCGATCGCCATCACGATCTTCTTCTGGATCCTGTTGATGAATCTGCTGAAGATGATCCCGGCCGATTTCATCGCCAAGCCGCTGGAATGGGTGGGCGTGCACTACTGGAAGCCGGTCCCGACCGCTGACGTCAATGCCACCCTGGGCATGGCCATCAGCGTGTTCTTCCTGATGCTGTTCTTCGCGCTCAAGTCCAAGGGCCTGGGCGGCTTCATCAAGGAATTCCTGACGGCGCCGTTCGGCAAGTGGATGATGCCGTTCAACCTGATCCTCAACATCGTCGAGTGGCTGAGCAAGCCGATCTCGCTGGCGATGCGACTGTTCGGCAACATGTTCGGCGGCGAAATCGTGTTCCTGCTGATCTGGGTGCTGGGTGGTGCCGGTTTCTTCGGTGCCATTGCCGGTGGTGTGTTCGGCCTCGGCTGGATGCTGTTCCACCTGCTGGTGATCCCGCTGCAGGCCTTCATCTTCATGATGCTGTCGATCGTGTACCTGAGCCTGTCGGAAGACGCTCACTGAGTTTCAAGCTTCAACGCGTTTCAACCTTCATCCGTTTCATCACCCTTAGCAACTTAAGTTCCTGGAGATAACCATGTACTTCGCCGTCCTGACCAACTTCGCGCAGATTCAGAGCTCCACCGCCCTTGCCGTCGGCATCATGATCGGCCTGGCCGCGCTGGGCGCCGGTCTGGGTCTGGCCATCATGGCTGGTAAGTTCCTGGAGTCGGCCGCCCGCCAGCCGGAACTGATCCCGGTCCTGCAGGTCCGCATGTTCATCACCGCCGGCCTGATCGACGCCGCGTTCATCATCTCGGTCGCCGTCGGCCTGCTGCTGGCCTTCGCCAACCCGCTGTCGGCTGCCTTTGCTGGCGCCGTCACCAAGGCTCTGGCCGGCTGATACAGCGGTTTGAGACGACCGGGTGCTGATGCACCCGGTTTCGGATGAAGGCCGGATGCGCCGCTACGGCGGCGCGTCCACCCCGAAACCAGCGATCGAGCTAACCATGAATATCAATTTCACCCTTCTTGCGCAGGCGCTGGCCTTCGCTGGTCTGATCTGGATCATCGCGACCAAGATCTGGCCGCCGCTGATGAACGCGATCGAAGAGCGCCAGCAGAAGATTGCTGAAGGCCTCGCTGCTGCCGACCGCAGCCAGAAAGATCTGGCCCAGGCGCAGGAGAAGGTCAACGAAGCGCTGAAGGAAGCACGTACCAAGGCCAACGAGATCATCGATCAGGCCCACGCACGTGCCAACCAGATCGTTGATGCTGCCCGTAACGAAGCGATCACCGAAGCCACCCGTCAGAAGGAACTGGCCCAGGCTGAAATCGACGCCGCCGCCAACCGTGCCCGTGAAGATCTGCGCAAGCAGGTGTCCGCGCTGGCCGTGACCGGTGCCGAAAAGCTGCTCAAGCGCGAAATCGACGCCAACGCCCACAAGGCGCTGCTCGACGAGCTGGCCTCGGAGATCTAAGGATGAGCCAGGCCCTCACGCTTGCCCGCCCGTACGCCCGCGCCGCGTTCGCGACCGCGCGCGACGAAGGCGCGTTCGCGCCGTGGTCGGACGCCCTGGCGTTCTCCGCCCACGTCGCCGCCGATCCGCGCGTGGCGGCCCTGCTCGCCAACCCGGAGCTGGGTCGTGACGACGCCGTCGCCCTGCTGGCGCCGGTGTCCCACGGCGAGACCTACTCGCGCTTCCTGGCCATCCTGGCCGAATCGCATCGTCTGCCGCTGCTGCCGGAAATCTCCGGCATGTTCGACGCCCTGCGCGCCGAAGCCGAGCACGTGGTCAAGGCCACGGTGACCTCGGCTTCCGAGCTGTCGGCCGGAGAGCTGGACGCGATCAAGGTTGCGCTGCGCAAGCGCTTCAACCGCGAGGTCGACGTGACCACCGCGGTCGATGCTTCGCTGATCGGCGGCGCCGTGATCGACGCCGGCGACGTGGTCATCGATGGTTCGCTGAAGGGCAAGCTGGCCCGTCTGCAGACCGCGCTCGCTAACTGAATTCATTTAACGTCCGGCCCCGCTGCCGGCACTAGGACTTGACGATGGCAACCACGCTCAACCCCTCCGAAATCAGCGAACTGATCAAGAACCGCATCGAGAAGGTCAAGCTGGCCGCGGAATCGCGCAACGAAGGCACCGTGACCAGCGTGTCCGACGGCATCGTGCGCATCTTCGGTCTGGCCGACGTGATGCAGGGCGAAATGATCGAACTGCCGAACAACACCTTCGCCCTGGCCCTGAACCTGGAGCGCGACTCGGTCGGCGCCGTGGTCCTGGGTGACTACGAAAACCTGCGCGAAGGCGACGTCGCCAAGACCACCGGCCGCATCCTGGAAGTGCCGGTCGGTCCGGAACTGCTGGGCCGCGTCGTGAACGCGCTGGGCGAGCCGATCGACGGCAAGGGCCCGCTGGGCACCGACCTGACCGCTCCGGTGGAGCGCGTTGCTCCGGGCGTGATCTGGCGCAAGTCGGTCGACCAGCCGGTGCAGACCGGTTACAAGTCGGTCGACTCGATGATCCCGATCGGCCGTGGCCAGCGCGAGCTGATCATCGGTGACCGCCAGACCGGCAAGACCGCGATGGCGATCGATGCGGTGATCAACCAGAAGGGCACCGGCATCAAGTGCGTGTACGTTGCGATCGGCCAGAAGGCTTCGACCATCGCCAACATCGTGCGCAAGCTGGAAGAGAACGGCGCGCTGGCCCACACCATCGTGGTGGCCGCGACTGCTTCCGAATCGGCTGCCATGCAGTACATCAGCGCCTACTCGGGCTGCACCATGGGTGAGTACTTCATGGACCGCGGCGAAGACGCGCTGATCGTGTACGACGATCTGTCCAAGCAGGCCGTCGCCTACCGCCAGATCTCGCTGCTGCTGAAGCGCCCGCCGGGCCGTGAAGCCTACCCGGGTGACGTGTTCTACCTGCACTCCCGTCTGCTCGAGCGCGCAGCCCGCGTGTCCGAGGAATACGTCGAGAAGTTCACCGAAGGCAAGGTCACCGGCAAGACCGGTTCGCTGACCGCGCTGCCGATCATCGAAACCCAGGCCGGCGACGTGTCCGCCTTCGTTCCGACCAACGTGATCTCGATCACCGACGGCCAGATCTTCCTGGAAACCGACCTGTTCAACGCCGGCATCCGCCCGGCCGTGAACGCCGGTATCTCGGTGTCGCGCGTCGGTGGCTCGGCCCAGACCAAGATCATCAAGAAGCTGTCGGGCGGCATCCGTATCTCGCTGGCCCAGTACCGCGAGCTGGCTGCGTTCGCGCAGTTCGCCTCGGACCTGGACGAAGCCACCCGCAAGCAGCTGGAGCGTGGCCAGCGCGTCACCGAGCTGATGAAGCAGAAGCAGTACGCGCCGATGTCGATCGCCAACCAGGCGCTGTCGATCTACGCCGTCAACGAGGGTTACCTCGACGACGTGCCGGTCAACAAGCTGCTGGCGTTCGAAGAAGGCCTGCACGCCCACTTCGCCAACACC
Organism: Stenotrophomonas sp. SMYL20; assembly: GCF_036320045.1. Classification (NCBI taxonomy): domain Bacteria; kingdom Pseudomonadati; phylum Pseudomonadota; class Gammaproteobacteria; order Lysobacterales; family Lysobacteraceae; genus Stenotrophomonas; species Stenotrophomonas sp. SMYL20. Next base: position 186,596 of record NZ_JAWIRT010000005.1, read on the forward strand.
CAGGGCGAGCTGATCAGCAAGGTCAACGCCACCGGCGGTTGGGACAACGACATCGAAGGTGCCTTCAAGAAGGGCATCGCCGAGTTCAAGACCACCGGCAGCTGGTAATCGCGGTCCTGTAGAGCGGAGCCTCTGGCTCCGCTGGACCAGATGACAAACGGTTGAACAACGCGGGGCAGCAGCCCCGCGCCACGGGAAACAAGAGATGGCAAGCGGACGCGAAATCAAAACCAAGATCAAGAGCGTGCAGAACACCCGCAAGGTGACGCGCGCCCTGGAAATGGTCTCGGCCTCCAAGATCCGCAAGGCGCAGGATCGGATGAAGACCTCGCGTCCGTACGCGCAGGCGATGAAGCAGGTGATCGGTCACCTGGCCCAGGCCAGCACCGACTACCAGCATCCGTTCCTGGTCGAGCGCGAGCAGGTCAAGCGGGTCGGCTTCATCGTGATCTCCTCCGATCGCGGCCTGGCCGGCGGCCTGAACAACAACCTGTTCCGCAGGATGCTGGGCGAAGCCAAGGCATGGCAGGACAAGGGCGCGGAAGTGGACCTGGTGACCATCGGCCAGAAGGCATCGACCTTCTTCCGCCGCGTGAAGGTCAACATGGTCGGCAGCGTGACCCACATCGGCGACGTGCCGAAGCTGGAATCGCTGATCGGTGTGATCAAGGTCATGCTCGACGCCTTCACCGAAGGCAAGGTCGACCGCGTGTACCTGGTCTACAACCGCTTCGTGAACACCATGACGCAGAAGGCCAGCTTCGATCAGCTGCTGCCGCTGCCGCCGGCTGAGAAGCAGGTCGCTCACCACGACTGGGATTACCTGTACGAACCCGATGCCGCGACCGTGCTGGAGCACGTGATGACGCGTTACATCGAGTCGCTGGTGTACCAGGCGCTGCTGGAAAACGTTGCCTCCGAACATGCCGCACGCATGGTCGCGATGAAGGCGGCGAGCGACAACGCCAACAAGCTGATCGGTGAGCTGCAGCTGGTCTACAACAAGGCACGCCAGGCAGCGATCACCCAGGAAATCTCCGAAATCGTCGGCGGCGCGGCAGCAGTCTGACCGCGTTCGTTCAAAGCACACATTTAGAGGATGCAGCAATGAGTCAGGGCAAGATCGTTCAGATCATCGGCGCGGTCGTCGACGTCGAATTCCCGCGTGAGTCGGTGCCGAAGGTGTACGACGCACTGAAGGTCGACAACACCGAAATCACCCTCGAAGTCCAGCAGCAGCTGGGCGACGGCGTGGTGCGTACCATCGCCCTCGGTTCCACCGACGGCCTGAAGCGCAACCTGGTCGCCACCAACACCGACCGCGGCATCTCCGTGCCGGTCGGCGCTGGCACCCTGGGCCGCATCATGGACGTGCTCGGCCGTCCGATCGACGAAGCCGGCCCGGTGGCCGCCAGCGACAGCTGGGAAATCCACCGTGCGGCCCCGTCGTACGAAGACCAGTCCCCGGCTACCGAGCTGCTGGAAACCGGCATCAAGGTCATCGACCTGATGTGCCCGTTCGCCAAGGGCGGCAAGGTCGGCCTGTTCGGCGGCGCCGGCGTCGGCAAGACCGTCAACATGATGGAACTGATCAACAACATCGCCAAGGCGCACAGCGGTCTGTCCGTGTTCGCCGGCGTGGGTGAGCGTACCCGTGAGGGCAACGACTTCTACCACGAAATGAAGGACTCCAACGTCCTCGACAAGGTGGCGATGGTGTACGGCCAGATGAACGAGCCGCCGGGCAACCGTCTGCGCGTCGCCCTGACCGGCCTGACCATGGCCGAGTACTTCCGCGACGAGAAGGACGAGAACGGCAAGGGCAAGGACGTCCTGCTGTTCGTCGACAACATCTACCGCTACACCCTGGCCGGTACCGAAGTGTCGGCACTGCTGGGCCGCATGCCGTCCGCCGTGGGTTACCAGCCGACCCTGGCCGAGGAAATGGGCGTCCTGCAGGAGCGCATCACCTCGACCAAGAACGGTTCGATCACCTCGATCCAGGCCGTCTACGTTCCCGCGGACGACCTGACCGACCCGTCGCCGGCGACCACCTTCGCCCACCTGGACTCGACCGTCACCCTGTCGCGTTCGATCGCCTCGCTGGGTATCTACCCGGCCGTCGATCCGCTGGATTCCACCAGCCGCCAGATGGACCCGCTGGTCATCGGCCACGAGCACTACGACACCGCCCAGCGCGTCCAGCAGACCCTGCAGAAGTACAAGGAACTGAAGGACATCATCGCGATCCTGGGCATGGACGAGCTGTCCGAAGAGGACAAGCAGGCCGTGTCGCGCGCCCGTAAGATCGAGCGCTTCTTCAGCCAGCCGTTCCACGTGGCCGAAGTGTTCACCGGTTCGCCGGGCAAGTACGTGCCGCTGAAGGACACCATCCGTGGCTTCAAGGCCATCGTCGATGGCGAGTACGACCACCTGCCGGAGCAGGCGTTCTACATGGTCGGCGGCATCGAAGAAGCGGTCGAGAAGGCCAAGAAGATGGCCGAGAAGGCCTGATCCGGGACGGGCGGGAGCGATCCTGCCCGACCTGACGCCGGCGCCGGGCAACCGCCCGCGCCGGTGGACTCCCACGGTGGCATTGCGCCGCCGCGAACAGCGAAGAGATTTGCATGAGCACGATCCGTTGCGACATCGTCAGCGCCGAGCAGGAAATCTTCCGTGGCGAAGCGACCCTGGTCGTGGCCACCGGTGAGCTGGGCGAACTGGGCATCGCGCCCAAGCACGCGCCGCTGATCACCCGCCTGAAGCCGGGCAAGGTGGTGGTGACCACGCCGAACGGCGAGCAGCTGGATTTCGCCATTTCCGGCGGCATCCTGGAAGTGCAGCCGCAGGTGGTGACCGTGCTGGCCGACACCGCGATCCGCGCGCAGGACATCGACGAAGCCTCGGTCCGCAAGGCCAAGGAAGAAGCCGAGCGCATCCTGGCCAACCGCGGCGAAGCGATGGAAGTGGCTGAAGCCCAGCAGAAGCTGGCCGAAGCCGTCGTCCAGCTGCAGGCGCTGGAGCGCCTGCGCAAGAACCTCAAGCACTGAGGTTTCTCGCGCTGCATCCACGAGAACGCCGGCCCTGTGCCGGCGTTTTTGTTTGTGCGGGGTAGAGTGTCGGCTGGGCAGAGTCGACTGTCAGTCGACTATCGCGCGCAGCGCGGGATTTCCGCAGTCTGATGGAAGAGCAGTCGACCAACAGTCGACTCTACCGATCCCGATCCCAGCGCCGTATCAGCGGTAGACCACGTAGCGCATCAGCAGGAAGGAAACGCACGCCAGCCCGCCTTCCACCAGCGGCTTGGCGAGCCAGGTGTACTGCAGGCCCAGCGCGTGGTCGACCAGGCTCACCAGCAACGTGCTTGTCGCGGTCAGCAGCAGCCACAGCCCGAAGAAGCGTGAAAATCGACGCCAGCCAAGGCGCGCATCACCTGCGTTGGCAAAGGTGTAACGGCCGTTGAGCCAGAAGCCCAGCAGCATCCCGGCCAGGCGACCGGCAATGTTGGCAGGCACCACCGGCAGGCCCAGCGCGGTCGCGGTGACGAACACCAGCCAGTCGAGCAGCAGCTGCACGAGCCCGATGATGAGATAGGTGCTTCCCTGGCGGACGAGGCCCATCAGTGCGGTGAAGGAGGTGGGATGCACATGTTAACGGCCCGCGCTCTAGAATCATCGGCAACGAACCACGGACTGCCGTTTCCATGACCCAACCCCTGCACGTCATCATCCTCGCCGCTGGCGCGGGCAAGCGCATGAAGTCGGTGCTGCCGAAGGTGCTGCAGCCGATCGCCGGCCAGCCGATGCTGGCGCATGTGATCGATGCGGCCCGCGAACTGCAGCCCTCGGCGATCCATGTGGTCTTCGGCCATGGTGGTGAAGCGGTGCGCCAGCACTTCGCCGACCAGCCCGATCTGCAATGGGCTGAACAGGCACGGCAGCTGGGCACCGGCCATGCGGTGGCCCAGGCGATGCCGCAGGTGCCCGACGCCGCGCAGGTGCTGGTGCTGTACGGCGACGTGCCGCTGATCCGCGCGCAGACCCTGCGCGACCTGCTGGCGCAGCCGGGTCGCCTGGCGGTGCTGGTCGCCGATGTCGATGACCCGACCGGCTACGGCCGCGTGCTGCGCGATGCCGAAGGCAAGGTGGGCTCCATTGTCGAGCAGAAGGACGCTACCGACGACCAGCTGCGTGTGCGCACGATCAATACCGGCATCATTGCCGCCGAGTCGACCGCGCTGCGGCGCTGGCTGTCGCAGTTGTCCAACAGCAACGCTCAGGGCGAGTACTACCTGACCGACGTGTTCGCCTTTGCTGCGCACGAGTACACCCCGGCCGAAATGGCACTGGTGGCCGACGCGCAGGAAGCCGAAGGGGCAAACGATCCCTGGCAGCTTTCGCAGCTGGAGCGTGCCTGGCAGCGCCGCGCGGTACGGGCCCTGTGCGCGCAGGGCGCGCGCGTGCGTGACCCGGCACGAGTGGATATCCGTGGCACCGTCACCGTGGGCAGCGATGTGCTGATCGATGTCGACGTCGTTCTGGAAGGCCACATCGTGCTCGGCGACGGCGTCACCGTGGGCCCGTTCAACCGGCTGAAGGACGTCAATCTTGGCCCGGGCACCGAAGTGCGCGCGCATTGTGATCTTGAAGGCGTGGTCACCGAAGGCGCAGCACTGGTGGGACCGTTCGCGCGGCTGCGCCCGGGGACCGTGCTCGCCGACGGCGTGCACGTGGGCAACTTCGTCGAGACCAAGAAGGTCACCCTCGGTGTTGGCAGCAAGGCCAACCATCTGACCTACCTGGGCGATGCGGTGATCGGCAGCAAGGTAAACATCGGTGCCGGCACCATCACCTGCAACTACGACGGCGTGAACAAGTCGACCACCACCATCGGCGACAACGCCTTCATTGGTTCCAACAGTTCGCTGGTAGCGCCGGTGACCATTGGCGACAGTGCGACGATTGCCGCCGGTTCGGTCATCACCCGCGACGCCCCGGATGGCAAGCTGACACTGGCACGTGCACGACAGGAAACCATCGATGGCTGGAAGCGCCCGCTCAAGAAGTCCTGAGCCACGCATCCCGCATGCCGACGAACTCGGCATGCTGCCGGCAATTGAACAACGTGCCGGTGAACTGCTGAAGGGTCACCAGGCCTACCCGGTGTTTGCCGGGCATGGTCTGGACCTGCCGACGCTGCAGGATGGCCTTCAACGTGGCCAGTTGTGGGTGGTGGATGCGGCTGACGGTGGTATCGCGGGTTACCTGCTGGCCGGTGAACTCTGCGGTGAATTCCATGTGTTGCAGATGGACGTGGATCCCGCACACGCGCGGCGTGGCCACGGCCGCGCTTTGCTGCGCCATGCCTTGGCGCAGGCGAGGGCGGGAGGCTACGCGGCCGCGGTGCTGACCACGCTGTCCGATGTGCCGTGGAATGCGGCCTTCTATGCCAGCGAAGGATTCGACGTAGTGCCCGAGGCGCAGTGGAACGATGGCCTGCGCGCGGTGATGGCCGAAGAGGCTGCGCTCGGGTTCCCGATGCACCTGCGGGTGGCGATGCGGCAGGTTTGGTAGGTGCCGACCTTGGTCGGCACATCCGCGCATGGCGTGGACCTACCCGCTCAACCCACCGGCAACAGGATCGACACGCACAACCCGCCATCGCCGCGATTCTGCAGTGATACCCGGCCGCCATGCGCTTCCACGATCTCGCGGGTCAAGGCCAAGCCCAGCCCGGTGCCATTGCGCTTGGTCGAATAGAACGGCATCAGCGCATTCTGCAGCACCTGCTCGTTCATGCCCTTGCCGCGATCCAGTACGTCCAGGCGCAGCCACTGCGGCAGCCGCGTGAGTTGCACCTGTACGTCGTCGTTGGGCGGTTCTGCTTCGGCGCAGGCTTCGTGCGCGTTCTTCAACAGGTTCAGCAGTGCCTGCCCGAACTGGGCGATGTCGATGCGGCTGCTCAGTTCCTCGTCCGGCTCACGTTCCATGCCGAATGGGATCTGCTGGCGCAGGCTGGACAGGAAGGGGGCCCAGTGCACGGTCTGCAACTGCGGTTGCGGCAGCTTGGCAAAGCGCGCATAGCCGCGGATGAAGCCTTCCAGGTGGCGTGCACGATCCTCGATGGTGGTGAAGATCTCCGGCAGCCGGTCAAAGCGCTCACGCTGCACCAGTACACCGCCGGAGTGGGCCAGCGAGGCAATCGGTGCCAGCGAGTTGTTGAGCTCGTGGCTGATCACCCGGATCACCTTCTTCCAGGTCTGTACTTCCTGGCGGCGCAGCTCGGCGGTCAGCAGGCGCACCAGCAGCAGGTCGTGCGGACGACCATTGAGCTGGAAGGCGCGGCGCGAGAGGTGGTACACCTGCTCGTCGTCCTCATCGCCGTCCTCGCCCTCGGCATGCACCGCGAACAGGCTGTCGCCACCGCGGGCGATGGCATCGCGCAGCTCCACCGGCACCTGTTCCAGCACGTCCTCCAGGCGCTGGCCTTCCAGCTTCCAGCCGCCATGCAGCAGCTTGCGCGCAGCCAGATTGGAGAACACCACGCGGGCGATGCCATCACCGCCCGAGGCGATCAGCAGCATCGCCACCGGCGTGTTCTGCACCATCGTGTCCAGCAGAAGTTCGCGTTGCACCAGGCCCTGCCGCTGCGCACGCAGCACATCGCCCAGTTCGCGGTGTGCCTGCACCAGGTCGCCGAGCTCGTCATTGCCGGGCCAGTGCACGCCGAAGTTGTATTCGCCGTCGCGATAGCTGCTGGTGGTGCCCGCCAGGGCCCGCATCAGTGACCGCACCGGGGCGGTAGCGCGACGCAAGGTCCACCACATCAGCGACAGCAGGATCAACGCCGACACCGTGGTCACCACCCAGCCATGGTCCATCCAGTAGGCCAGCAGCCACGGCAACGCGGCGGCCAGCGCCAGCACCGGCAGCAGGCGCAGGAACAGGCGGAAAGTGAACGAGCGCCGTTTCATTCTCGCGGGATACCGTGGCGGTCCATGCGCCGGTACAGCGCCTGGCGGCTCAGGCCGAGTTCGGCGGCGGCCTGGGCGATGACGCCATGGTTGCGCGCCAGTACCTCTTCGATGCGCGCGCGGTCGGGGTCATTGCCCGCACTGGGGGCCGGGCGCGGTGCTGCGGCTGCGCGCGGCAGATTGAGATCGGCCACTTCAATGCGGTTGCCGGTGGCCAGCAGTTCGGCGCGCTGGATCACGTTGCGCAGTTCGCGCACGTTGCCTGGCCACGGGTGCCGCTGCAGGGCGGCGGTGGCGGCGCTGGACAGGGGCTTGCCAGCGGTCAGGAAGCGCTCGGCCAGCGGCACGATGTCGCCCGGGCGATCGGCCAGCGGCGGCAGCACCAGTTCCACCGTGTTGAGGCGGTAATAGAGGTCTTCGCGGAAGGTGCCGTCGCGGATCATCGCCGGCAGGTCGGCATTGGTCGCGCTGACCACGCGGACCTTGACCTGGCGTTCGCGGTTGGAGCCCAGGCGCTCGAAGCGGCCGGTTTCCAGCACACGCAGCAGCTTCATCTGCCCGCCCAGCGACAGGTTGCCGATCTCATCCAGGAACAGGGTGCCACCATCGGCGGCCTCGAACTTGCCTTCGCGTGCCTTGTTGGCGCCGGTATACGCACCGGCCTCGGCACCGAACAGTTCGGCCTCGATCAGTTCCGAAGGCAGCGCGCCACAGTTGACCGCCACGAATGGACCCTTGGCCACCAGGGAATTGGCCTGGATGATCTGCGCGATCTTCTCCTTGCCGGCACCGTTCGCGCCGGTGATCAGTACCGGCAGTTCCGAGCGTGCGACCTGGCAGGCGAGAGCGATGACGCGCTCGCTGGCGGGGTCGGCGAAGACCGCGCCGCACAGGTCGTACTTCTCTTCCAGCGCATTGCGCTGGCGCAGTTCACGGCTGCGGCGCCGGTCCAGTTCGCGGCGCGCCTCGGACAGTTCCAGCAGGTTGTTGACCGTGGTCATCAGCTTGCGGTCGTCCCAGGGCTTGGCCAGGTAGTCGGCCGCACCGGCCTTGACCAGATCCACCGCGCTGCTGAGGTGGGTCCAGGCGGTCAGCAGGATCACCGGCAGATCGGGATGGCGCGCGCGGATCTGCGCGAACAGGGCCTCGCCTTCTTCGCCGGAGGTGGTGTCCTCGCTGAAGTTCATGTCCTGGATCACCAGGTCGACCGGCTGCGACTCCAGCAGGGCCAGCCCTTCGGACGGGCTCTGCGCCTGCAGGGTGTCGATGTCGTGCAGGGAGAACAGCACGTCCAGCGCGGTACCCACGCTGGCGTTGTCGTCGATGATCAGGATCGCAGGCATCAAGCGGTTCTGCAGAAAGGGATGGGCGGCGCCGTTGGAGCCGTTCGTGTCCACGCACCGGGAGAGCCCGGCGCCACCCATCAAGCATAGCCAAACCCGTGGCTGTGCAGGAGCGGCCCTCGGGGAAGGCCGGAGGCCGGGCCATCGACACGGCCCGGCCTGTCTGGAGCGGAGCCTCAGGTGCCCCGGGTGGCGACCGCCGGCGGGACAGCCGCAGCCCGGCGGGCCGGGCCGAACACGGCGATCTGGCCCAGTGCCCACAGCAGCAGTGCACCCAGCGGCAGGTACAGCAGCGGCATGCGCGGCAGCTCGTACAGATTCATCAAGGCCAGATTGATCGCGTAGGCCGCCAGCATGCCCAGCACGATGCCCAGCGTGGCCAGCAGGAAGTTCTCGGTCTGGAAGTAGCGCAGGATCTGCCCGCGGGTCGCGCCCAGCGCACGGCGGATGCCGATCTGCTTGCTGCGCTGCTGCACCCAGAAGCTGGCCAGGCCGATGATGCCCAGCGCGGTGACCACCAGCAACGAGACGCAGACGGTGATCAGCAGGCCGACCATCGCGCGGTCGTTCTTGAAGTAGTCCTTGCGCTGATCCTCGTAGGTCTCCTTCTCGCGCACCAGTCGATTGGGGTCATTGCGTTCAAGCGCGGCGATCGCACCCTTGAGTACTTCCTCGCGCCGTTCCGGGGCGGTACGCAGCACATAGGGGCCCTGGGTGAAATCAGTTCGCACCGGCAGCACCATCGACAGCGTGGTGTTGTTGTTGTAGTCGGTGGGCGTTGCCAGTGCGGCGACGATGCCGACCACGTGCAGCGGCTGCTTGCCCATGTAGAACGTCTTGCCCAGTGCATTCTCGCCCGGGTACAGCTTGTCAGCGAGGGTGCGGCTGATGATCACCGAGGACGCCGTATTGGACGAGGCGTTCTTCTGTGCGTCCTCGAAGTTGCTGTACTCGCTGGACTGGAAGTCACGGCCGGCGGTCAGCTGCAGTCCAAGCGTGGGCAGTCCGCCTTCGCCGAACATGTACATGGTGACGAAGGCGGTCGGACGCTCCTGCTCCTGTTTAAGCGAAACGCTGGTATTGGAGGAGTTCGGGCGGAACGGCAGCTGGTTGACCTTGGCTGCGGCAGTCACGCCGGGCACCGCACGCAGGGCAGACAGGTCTTCCAGAGTGCGGGACTGACCGTTGGTCTGCTTGCCGATGCCGCTGACCCGGACGAACACCAGTTCGTTCTCGGCCAGGCCGCTGGTCTGGCTGATCCGTTCCACGCGCTGGGTGACCAGGAACAGGGCGTTGCAGACGATGGCGCAGGTCAGGGCGACTTCCAGCACGATCAGGGCGGCGGCCGTCTTGTGCCGGCGCAGGGTGCTGAGGATGGGGCGGATATCCATGGGAGGTCCTCGTACTCGTGCTTACTGCGACTTGAGCTGGATGGCCGGGGTGACCTGCATCGCGCGCCAGGCGGGCAGGAAACCGGCGGCGAGACTGGCGAACAGGGTCAGGCCGATGGCCAGCAGCAGCATGCTGCCGTCCAGGTGGGCGAGATCCGCGTAGTCCACGGGTTGCTGGCGTACCGCGTACAGTCCAAGCAGGGCCAGGCCGATGCCGAGCACACCGCCGGCAACGCCGATTGCACCAGCTTCCACCAGGCACTGCAGGAAGATCTGCCCCCGGCTGGCGCCGAGGGCGCGACGCACGCCGATTTCGCCGCTGCGGCGCAGGAACTTGGCCAGCAGCAGGCCCACCGTGTTGACCAGGCAGACGCCGAGGAAGCCCAGTGCCAGCCACATCTGCAGGCGCACGTCGCTGGGCACGGCGTTCTTGAACGTCAACCACTCCATTACCGGGCGAAGCCGCACGTTGGTGGGACGCTCGAAACGCCCTGCTGCGCGCTGCTGGTCCGAGTAGTTGACCAGGTAGCTGCGGTAGTCCTCGACCTTGGCAGGGTCCAGCTCTACCCAGTACTGGATCCAGCTGCACGGCGCGCTGATCGAGTTGCTGCTGCCATCGGGATTCTCGCCAAAGCAGTTCATGTTGCCGTTGCTGCCGAACTCCAGGTCCATCGCGGTCGAGAACGGCACCAGCAGGTCTTCATCCTTGCCGTAGTTGCCGGTGGTCAGATCGAAGAAGTGGGGTTCGGGGTTCCACTTCTTCATCACGCCGATCACCCGCAGTGAATGGCCACTCAGGCGGATCTCGCGACCCGTGCTGTCGGCACCCTGGAACAGTTTGTCGTTGATCGCTTTCGACAGCACCACCACGCGGCTGCGGCTCTCATCGTCGCTGCTGCTCCAGGCGCGCCCGTACTGCATCGGCACGTCGAACATCGGGAAGAAATCAGCCGACGTCCAGCGCGTATCCACCGAGAACGGCTTGAGCGTGCTGAGCTCCGGTTCCACCGTGCCGCCGCCCGCACTCATCATCGCCTGGCGGACGCCGCGCTTCTCGCGCAGCAGGGTCTCGGCATCGCGCCGGGTCATCTGTTCCTCAGGCTCCTCACCCGGGGTATAGCCGCCACGCGGACGCGGCTCGACCTGCACATAGAACAGCTGGTCACTCTTGCCGGGAATCGGGTCACCGGACAGCACGTGGAACACGGTCAACGTGGTCATCGAGGCGCCGATGCCGAGCGCGATGGCAACCACCATCAACGCGGTCAGTACCTTGTTGCGGCGGAAGCTGCGCACCGCCAATCGGGCGTAGTAGGCGAACATGGTCGGGCCCTCACTCGTTGACGGCGACAATGTGGCGCGGCGGGGTGGCCAGCACCGGCTCGCGCACCAGGTCGGTCACCTGGCCATCGACGATGTGCACGTTGCGCTGCGCGCGCGCGGCCAGTTCCGGATCGTGGGTGACCATCACGATGGTGGTGCCGGCAGCGTTGATCTCTTCCAGCAGTTCCATCACGCCGCGGGCCATCTGTGTGTCCAGGTTGCCGGTCGGTTCGTCGGCCAGCAGCAGGCGCGGGCTGCCGGCAAGCGCACGCGCAATGGCCGCGCGCTGCTGCTGGCCACCCGACAGTTCATTCGGATAATGCTTCATGCGCGAGCCGAGGCCGACCTGGCTCAGCGCCTTCTCGATACGTTCGCGGCGCTCGTTGGCGCTCATCTTCCGATAGCGCAGCGGCACGTCGACGTTGTCGAACAGGTTCAGGTCGGGGATCAGGTTGAAGCCCTGGAAGATGAAACCGATCTTCTGGTTGCGCAGGCGGCTGCGGGCATCATCGCCCAGCGTGCTCACGTCCTGGCCGTCAAGCATGTAGGTGCCGCTGGTGAAGGTTTCCAGCAGGCCGGCGATATTGAGGAAGGTGGTCTTGCCGGAGCCTGACGGGCCGGTGACGGCGACGAACTCACCTTCCTTGACCTGCAGTTCCAGCGAGCGCAGTGCGTGGGTTTCCACCTGTTCGGTGCGGAAGACCTTGGCGACCGAACGCATTTCGAGCATGTACATGGGGTGTCCTCTCTCCAGGATTCAGGTATCAGGTATCAGTTGACGGAGACGCGTTCGGCGTCCTTGAACAGGTCGCTGCCAGAGACCACGATGCGGTCGCCCGGCTGCACACCCGACTTGATTTCCACTTCGCCCAGGCTGCTGACGCCCAGTTCCACCGGACGCCGCACTGCGGTGCGGCCATCCATCACGTAGGCGATGCCGTTGCCCTGTTCGACGAACGGGCCGCGCTCGACCTTCAGCACGTCCTTGCGGGTGTCGAGCAGCACGCGCACCGACATCCGCTGGCTCTGGCGCAGGCCTTCCGGCTGCGCGCTGGCGAAGCGCACGCGGGCGTTGACCTCGCCGTTGACCACTTCCGGCGACACCGCACTGATCTCGCCCGGGAACGGCTTGCCGTTGCCGCCGGTCAGCTGCGCCGGCATGCCGATCGCCAGGTCGCGAGCGAAGCTCTCCGGCACCTTGATCTCGACCTCGAACTTGGACAGGTCGACCACGCCCAGCACGGGCGCATTGGCGGCCAGGTTGGTGGACTGGACGGCCTGCACCTGGCCGACCTGGCCGTCGAACGGTGCGCGCAGGGTCAGCGCGTCCACCTGGCGCTGCACCTCGGCCACCACCGCCTTCTGGCGGTCGGCCAGCAGGCGCTTGTTGCGGGCGTCCAGGTCCGCGCCCTGGCTCTGCAGGCGGGCATCGGTGGTGGCGTTGGCCAGGGTGATATCGGCCTTCTTCAGCGAGTCCTTGGCCTTGGCCAGATCGATCTGCGGTACTGCACCGCCGTCGTAACCGCGCTGGTAGCGCTGCAGGTCGCGGTCGGCGGCCTGGCGCTCGATGGTGGCCTGGTCGGTTTCCTTGCGCGACTTGGCGCGGGCCAGGGTGGCGTCCAGCGCGGCGCGGCTGGCCTCGGCTTCCAGGCCGGCCAGGGTGGCCTGCTCCTGGGCCAGCTTGCTGCGCAGTTCCGGGCTGTCGATGACCGCCAGCTCCTGGTCCTTCTTGACCACGTCACCGGCAACGACTTTCAGGTCCACGGTACCGGCCGAGATGGCGTACAGGATCGGGCTGTTGGCGGCGATCACGCGGCCGTCGGCGGCGATGTCGCGGACCAGGTCACCGCGCTTCACTTCGGCGATGCGCACGCGGCTGCTGTCGTAGGAGCGGCTGGCGTTGGACCAGGCGTACACGGCCCAGCCGATGCCGGCCAGCAGCGCGATGGCGCCCAGTGCCGGCCAGCGGTAACGCTGCCAGTTGGCGCGGGTGGTGCCGGCCGGGGCGGAGGAAACGATCTGGTCCTGTGCGGAGGTGTCGCGGATCATCGGGTGCGTGCCTGACGGTGGTAGTGGGTACCAAGCACGTAGCGTGCCAACTTTATTTCCTTGTGGGTCAATGGGTTGGGAGGCGCCCTGAAGTGTCCGGGTGTCCGCGGACACCTTTCCGGACACTTTCATTAAGCGGACAGGAGGGGGAGCGCGGGCCCGCAGGCTAGAATGCGGCGATCGTCTTCAAGGAAACGCGTGACATGTGTGGAATCGTGGGTGCGATCGCTGATCGCGACGTAGTGCCGGTGCTGATCGAAGGCCTGAAGCGCCTTGAGTACCGTGGTTACGATTCCTCGGGCATCGCGGTGATCGACCATGCCGAACGGCCGGATGTGCGCCGCGTGCGTCGTACCGGCCGTGTGTCGGAAATGGCCACTGCGGCCGAGGCCGAGGGCTTCAATGCAGTGCTGGGCATCGGCCACACCCGCTGGGCCACCCATGGTGGTGTCACCGAGGCCAACGCGCATCCGCACATCAGCCACGGCGTGGCGCTGGTGCACAACGGCATCATCGAAAATCACGAGGAGCAGCGCGAGAAGCTGCGTGCCCTGGGTTACACCTTCGAGTCGCAGACCGACACCGAAGTCATCGCGCACCTGATCCATCACCACCTGAAGGACGGCGACGACCTGCTGGTGGCGCTGCAGCATACGGTGAAGGAGCTGACCGGTGCCTACGCACTGGCCGTGGTCAGCCGCGCGGAGCCGGAACGCTTCGTCTGCGCGCGCATGGGCTGCCCGCTGCTGATCGGCCTGGGCGAGGGCGAGAACTTCGTGGCGTCCGACGTTTCGGCGGTGATCTCGGCCACCCGCAAGGTGATCTTCCTGGAAGAGGGCGACACCGCGGAGATCCGCCGCGACGGTGTGCGTATCTTCGATGAGCATGACCAGCCGATCGAGCGCGAGGTGCACCTGTCCGACGTATCGCTGGCATCGCTGGAGCTGGGCCCGTACCGCCACTTCATGCAGAAGGAAATCCACGAGCAGCCGCGCGCGCTGGGCGACACCATCGAGGCAGCGATCGACGCCGGTGGTTTCCCGGCCGAACTGTTCGGCAAGAATGCCGAGGCCGTGCTGTCAGGCATCGAAGGCGTGCAGATCATCGCCTGCGGCACCAGCTATTACGCCGGCCTGACCGCGCGCTACTGGATCGAAGCCATCGCCGGGCTGCCGTGCAGCGTGGAGATCGCCAGCGAGTACCGCTACCGCGCCGCGTATGCCAACCCGAAGCACCTGATCGTCACCATCTCCCAGTCCGGCGAAACGCTGGATACGATGGAAGCGCTGAAGTACGCCAAGTCGCTGGGCCACAAGCACACGCTGTCGATCTGCAATGTGCCGGAAAGCGCGATTCCGCGCGCCAGCGAGCTGGTCTGCTACACCCGTGCCGGCGCCGAGATCGGCGTGGCGTCGACCAAGGCCTTCACCACCCAGCTGGCCGCACTGTTCCAGCTGACCGTGGTGCTGGGCAAGCTGCATGGCCGCATCGACGCGGCGCAGGAAGCGGACTACCTGGAGCAGCTGCGCTTCCTGCCGGGCAGCGTGCAGCACGCGCTGAACATGGAGCCGCAGATCGCCGCCTGGGCCGAGCGTTTCGCGCGCAAGAGCAGCGCACTGTTCCTGGGTCGTGGCCTGCATTACCCGATCGCGCTGGAAGGCGCGCTCAAGCTCAAGGAAATCTCCTACATCCACGCCGAGGCCTATCCGGCGGGCGAGCTGAAGCATGGCCCGCTGGCGCTGGTGGACGAGGACATGCCGGTAGTGGTGATCGCGCCCAACGACAGCCTGCTGGAGAAGGTGAAGTCGAACATGCAGGAAGTACGCGCGCGCGGCGGCGAGCTGTTCGTATTCGCCGACCAGGACAGCAATTTCAACGAGTCCGAAGGCGTGCATGTGATCCGTACGCCGCGCCATGCCGGCGTGCTCAGCCCGATCGTGCACACCATCCCGGTGCAGCTGCTGGCGTACCACACCGCACTGGCACGTGGCACCGACGTGGACAAGCCGCGCAACCTGGCCAAGAGCGTGACGGTGGAGTAACTCCGCCGGAACCGCTGGAAGCTGCATGCGAAAGGGGCCCCACGTGGGCCCCTTTCGTTTGCGCCGGTGGTCGTGCCAAGTGGGACAGCCGCCGGGTGTTCTGTCCGCCGTCGGCAGCAGGCAATCAATCTTTAATGCGCGGCATCGCCTGTATTCAGCGGCGGTTTCAGCCGCGGTGCCATTCTCTGGATCGTCAGTTGGTTCCCACGACGAACTGTCCTATCGATGCCGGTAGTGACCGATGGTCGCAGTCGTAGAATCGATTTGACCGAGGGCCGGGTTGAGCGGTTGAACCCACCTCGTTCGCGTTGCAGCACGTCGTCTGCCGATCCATTTCCACCGGCAGCCGGGTGCGCCAGACGTGCGCTGAAAGGTCTGTTCCCGGGGAGGGGGCGTATCGGAAGAGCACACTTTTTTGACTTCAGTGACCTGCACCAGGAAACAAGAATGAACGTCCGCGAACTCCTGCAATCCAAGAAAGAAGCTGTCATCACCATCGACGCCGAAGACACTATCGGTGCCGCCGCCCACAAGATGAGCGCGAACAAGATCGCTGCGCTGGTGGTGATGAAGGACGATGCCCCGGTCGGCATCATTTCC
Organism: Stenotrophomonas sp. SMYL20; assembly: GCF_036320045.1. Taxonomy (NCBI): domain Bacteria; kingdom Pseudomonadati; phylum Pseudomonadota; class Gammaproteobacteria; order Lysobacterales; family Lysobacteraceae; genus Stenotrophomonas; species Stenotrophomonas sp. SMYL20. The sequence goes on from NZ_JAWIRT010000005.1 coordinate 202,317, forward strand.
GAGAAGGACATCGTGCGCACCCTGGCCGACGACGGCCCGCAGGCCGGCCGCCGGGTGATCTCCAGCCTGCCGTCCACCGGCCTGGAAGGTATTGCGCCGGAAGCGACCCTGAAGCAGGCCATGTCGCTGATGACATACTCGCGGCGCCGTCATCTGATGGTCACCGAAGGCACCCTGCTGGTGGGCATCCTCAGCCTGGGCGACATCGTGAAGAACCTGCTGGGCGAGCTGGAGCTGGAAAAGGCCGTGCTGCAGGACATCTACATGGCCGCCCACTGAGGGCTGGACCCTTGGATGCAGAGAAGCCGGGCATTGCCCGGCTTCTTCGTTCACGGCTTCGGTGATATCAGAAAGTGACCTTCACCGAATCGGCGCTGTAGTTCGCCGGACCGTGATAGACCACTTCGATGTTGTTGCCATCCGGATCGAGCACAAAGGCGCCGTAGTAGCCGGGATGGTAGGGGCGCTCGCCGGGCGCGCCGTTGTCCTTGCCTCCGGCGGCGATGGCCGCGGTGTGGAAGGCATCGACGGTGGCGCTGTCGCGTGCCTGGAAGGCCAGATGGTGGCGCCCGGTCAGCTGGCCGGCGGCGGCCTCGCTGCTGGCGCTGGAAATGAACAGCTCATCGGCCCAGAAGTAATCCTCGCCTTCGCCGGCGATCGGGATGCCGATCGTATCGAACACCGCCTGGTAGAAGCGCCGGCTGGCGGCCAGGTCGCGCACCACCAGCTGGATGTGGTCGATCAGGCGGCCACGGTGCAGTTCCATCGTTTCCATACGAACCTCGCAAAAAAGGGGACGGAGGGGATTAAGTCGCTTCCAGCCAATAGTGCCAGAAACGACTTAATCCCCTCCGTCCCCTTTTTGGGTCAGACGTTGGCGATGATCTCGACCCAGTAGCCGTCCGGGTCCTTGATGAAGGCCAGGTTCTTCATGCGGCCGTCGGTCAGGCGCTTCTGGAAGGTCACGCCCAGGTCCTCGAAGCGCTGGCAGGCGGCTTCGATGTCCGGCACGGACACGCAGATGTGGCCGAAGCCGCGCGGGTCGCTGTTGCCGTCGTGGTAGACCGCGCCGTCCTGGGTTTCGGTGCCGTGGTTATGGGTCAGTTCCAGCACGCCCGGCAGGCCGGCCATCCACACGCGGCGCTGGCTGTCGTCTTCCGGCACCACCGCGCCGGCCGGTACGTAGGCCAGGAAGTACAGGCTGAACTGGGCTTCGGCGAAGTCGCGCTTGTCGATCAGCTGGTAGCCGAGCACGCGGGTGTAGAAGTCCAGCGAGGCGGTGATGTCCTTCACCCGCAGCATGGTGTGGTTGAACACGAAGCCGGTGGTCTCAGCCGGGGCCTGGGCGGCGACGCCGGGGACATCGCGCAGGGCGGGAATGGTCATGGGGGAGGTCCTTCAGACAGGGCCGTTGCTGGCCGGATGGGGCCATTCTACCGGCCGTCACCTGACGGCACCGCGACGTACAATGGGCGGATCGCACCGTTCCGTTCTGAGCATTGCCCGCCATGTCGCAGCGTGAATGGGTGGCTGCCGCCATCCGCAAGATCGAAGCCGATTTCAACCGTTCCGCCGATACCCACCTTATCCCGCTGGCGCTGCCCGGGTTCGCGGGCATCGATGTGTACCTGAAGGATGAATCGAGCCATCCCACCGGCAGCCTCAAGCACCGGCTGGCGCGCTCGCTGTTCCTGTATGCGTTGACCAACGGCTGGCTGCGCGAAGGACGGCCGGTGATCGAGGCCTCCAGCGGCTCGACCGCCGTCTCCGAAGCCTATTTCGCGCGCCTGCTGGGGGTGCCGTTCATCGCGGTGATTCCGGCCACGACCTCGCCGGAGAAGATCGCCGCCATCGAGTTCCACGGGGGCCGCTGCCACCTGGTCGAGCGCGCCTGCGAACTCAACGGTGAATCGGAGAAGCTGGCCCGCGAAACCGGTGGCCACTTCATGGACCAGTTCACCTATGCCGAGCGGGCGACCGACTGGCGCGCCAACAACAACATTGCCGAGTCCATCTTCAAGCAGATGGCCGAGGAGCCCAGCCCGGTTCCGGAATGGATCGTGTGCAGCCCCGGTACCGGCGGTACTGCGGCCACGCTGGGCCGCTATGTCAGCTACCGCCGGCACGACACCCGCATCCTCTGTGCAGACCCGGAAGTGTCGGTGTTCTTCGACGGTTACCAGGCCGCCGTGGCCGGTGAGCAGGACTGGCGTGGCCTGACCTGCAGTGGTGGTTCGCGCGTGGAAGGCATCGGCCGGCCGCGGGTGGAGCCGAGCTTCATCCCGACCAGCGTCGATGCGATGGTGAAGGTGCCCGACGCGCTGAGCCTGGCCGCGATGCGCCATGTCAGCCGCCAGCTCGGCCGCCGTGTCGGTGGCTCCACCGGCACCAACTTCATCGGTGTGCTGCAGGCCGCGCAGTGGATGCGAGACGCGGGCCACCAGGGCAGCATTGTCAGCATCCTGTGCGACAGTGGCGAGCGCTACGCGCAGAGCTATTACGACCCGGCGTGGTACGCGCGCCAGGGCATCGATGTCGACGGCGCCGATGCACAGCTGGCAGCGGCGGTGGCTGGGCAGGGACTGCCCGAACTGCCGTGGTGCAGCCTGGAAGCGTTGTAGCCGGCAGGCGTTTCCGCCGGGCCATGCCCGGCGAGCGCAGCGGTGTGTCGTACCCCGATCAATACCCCGCCGCGGTGAACGCATCCAGCACTGCATCTCGCAGCGCATCGGGCAAGGCCTCGATGTCCATCGCGCGATCATCCAGATGCAGGCTTGGGTCCAGGATGCTGGCACGGCCCTGGGCCAGCGCCTGCAGCCACAGCAGCACGCAGATCACGAACTCGCGCTCATGGCCCAGCCGTAGCTGGCTGGCGCCACGTTCGATCACCTCGAACGGGTACCACTCCTGGGCATCGTTGAACATGCCGCCCTGCTGCAGCACTGCCTGCAGTTGCTGCAGGTGACGCGGGGCGTCGTCGCCGGCATCGCACAATGCGGCGATCCAGGTCAGTTCGGCCGGGCTGGCAGACAATGCCAGTGACCGGGCCGGTGAGGCGGATGCAACTGCAGCCAGACCTTCCATGTAGGGCCTCGTTCGGTGCGTACCGCTGCGGACTCCCCCGCAGCCAGAGCTTCAGCGCGGGACCGTAAGGCCGACGTGAATGCCGGGCCGTGCCCCCTTGTCAGCCCCGCCTGCCAGCGCCATATCTTGCATGCTGCCCGCCCGCCGGGCCCGTACCCTGGAGATCTACCGTGACCGTTGCCAACCCCCTGCTCGATTTTTCCGGCCTGCCGCGCTTCGAGGCCATCCGCCCCGAGCACGTGGCGCCGGCGCTGGACGTGCTGCTGGCCGAGGCCGAAGCCGCCGTCAGCGCGGCCGAGCAGGTGCAGCCGGTGCGCTGGGAGACCTTCGTTGCCCCGCTGGACGATGCCACCGAGCGGCTGTGGCGCGCCTGGGGCCTGGTCGGCCACCTGCAGGGCGTGGTCAACACCCCGGAACTGCGTGAGGCCTACAACAGCAACCTGCCGCGGGTGACCCGCTTCGCCAGTGCGCTGGGCCAGAACCTGGCGCTGTACCGCCAGTACCAGGCACTGGCCGCCAGCGCGGAGGCCGCGGGCTTCGACGAGGCCCAGCGCAAGGTGCTGGACAACACGCTGCGTGACTTCCGCCTTGGCGGTGCCGAGCTGGCGCCCGAGGCACAGCAGCGCTTCGCGGCGATCAAGGAGGAGCTGTCGGCACTGTCGGCGAAGTTCTCGCAGAACGTGCTCGACGCTACCGACGCGTGGTCGCTGATCATCGAGGACGAAGCGCGACTGAACGGCCTGCCGGAAGACGTGAAGGCCGCCGCGCATGCCGCAGCACAGAAGGACGGCAAGTCTGGCTGGAAACTGACCCTGCAGATGCCGTGCTACCTGCCGGTGCAGACTTGGGGTGAGGACCGCGACCTGCGCGAGATCCTGTACCGTGCCAGCGCACAGCGTGCGTCCGAATTCGGCGATGACACGCTGGACAACAGCGGCAACATCGACCGCATCCTCGCCCTGCGCGCGGAACTCGCCGCACTGCTCGGCTTCGGTTCGTATGGTGACTATTCGGTGGCCACCAAGATGGCGCAGGACCCGGCCGAGGTGCTCGGTTTCCTGCGTGACCTGGCCTCGCGCGCCAAGCCGTTCGCGGCCAAGGACCGTGCTGAACTGGAACAGTTCGCACGCGAGCAACTCGGTATCGACAGCCTGCAGGCCTGGGACCTGGCATTCGCTGCCGATCGCCTGAAGCAGGCGCGTTACAGCTATTCCGAACAGGAAGTGAAGCAGTACTTCACCGAACCGAAGGTGCTGGGCGGCCTGTTCTCGGTGATCGAGCAGCTGTACGGCCTGCGCGTGCAGGAGGACAGCGCGCCGGTGTGGCACGAGGATGTGCGCTTCTTCCGCCTGGTCGATGCGCAGGGCGGGCTGGTGGGCCAGTTCTACCTGGACCTGTACGCGCGCGAAGGCAAGCGCGGTGGCGCGTGGATGGATGATTGCCGTAACCGCCGCGAGCGTGCCGACGGCAGCGTGCAGACGCCGCTGGTCTACCTGGTGTGCAACTTCGGCCGTGGTGCCAACGGCAAGCCGGCGACCTTCAGCCACAACGAAGTAACCACGTTGTTCCATGAGATGGGCCACGGCCTGCATCAGCTGCTGACCCGCATCGGCGAACTGGGTGTGGCCGGCATCAACGGCGTGGAATGGGACGCGGTGGAGCTGCCCAGCCAGTTCATGGAGAACTTCTGCTGGGAATGGGACCACCTGCAGGGCATGACCGCGCATGTGGAAACGGGTGAGCCGCTGCCGCGCGCGCTGTACGAGCGCATGCTGGCCGCACGCAATTTCCATAGCGGCATGGCGACCGTTCGCCAGCTGGAGTTCGGCCTGTTCGACATGCTGCTGCACAGCCAGTTCGAGCCGGCGCAGGACAGCGTTCTGGCACTGCTCGATCGTGTGCGCGCGGAAGTGGCGGTGAACCACCCGCCGGTCTGGAACCGCTTCCCGCATCAGTTCAGCCACATCTTCGCCGGCGGCTACGCAGCCGGTTACTACAGCTACAAGTGGGCCGAGGTGCTGAGCGCCGATGCCTATGCGGCGTTCGAGGAAGCACCGCAGGCGCTGGCTGAAACCGGCGCGCGCTTCCGCGAAGAGATCCTGTCGCGCGGTGGCAGCCGCCCGGCGGCGGAGAACTTCAAGGCCTTCCGCGGCCGCGCACCGCAGATCGACGCGCTGCTGCGCCACTCGGGCATGGCGTAAGGTGTTTGGTAGGTGCCAACCTTGGTTGGCACGTTACCGTTATCCACGCATGGCGTGGATCTATCGGAATGTTCGGACATGGCGTAACGCCTTGGTAGGCGCCAACCTTGGTTGGCGAAAAGCCCAGGCCAACCAAGGTTGGCCTCTACCGGGCGTCGCGCCTTGGGGTCATTCGGCGTAGATCATCTTCCGGGTCATGCCACCGTCCACGATGAAGTCCTGGCCGGTGGTGAAACCGGACAGCGACGACAGCAGGTACACCGCCAGTGCACCGATGTCTTCGGGGCGGCCGACCCGGCCGACCGGGTGTTGCGCATGGTCGATGGCTGAGTATTCCGGCGCGTGGCGCCGTGAGGGGGCCTGCCACGCAGTGGTGCCGATCCAGCCGGGGCTGATGCTGTTCACCCGCACCGCCGGGCCGGCGCTGATCGCAAGTGCATGGGTGAAGGCCACCAGCCCACCCTTGGCTGCCGCGTAGGCTTCGCTGTGTGCTTCGGATTGCCAGGCGCGGGTGGAGGCGATGTTGATGATCGCACCGGCGGCGCTGGCGATCAGTGCTGGCAACGTGTGCTTGCTGCACAGGAATGCACCGTGCAGTGACGACAGCCGGCGCTGCCACTCGTCCCAGTCCATATCCTGCAACCCTGTGCCGTGTGGACCGGCGATGCCCGCGTTGTTCACCAGTCCGTCGATACGGCCGAAACGCTGCTGGGCCACGGCGATGAAGTCGCGCACGCTGGCTTCGTCGGTGATGTCCAGGCGCTGGAACGCGGCATCCTCGCCGCGCGGCCATTCCGCCAGACACGCTTCTCCGGCCTCCACGTCCAGGTCGCCGATCAGCACGCGTCCACCGGCACCAAGTACGGCCTGGGCAATACCACGGCCGATGCCGTTGGCACCGCCGGTGACCAGCACAACCTTGCCCGACAGTGGCGCGGCCGGCCATGCGGCGATCGGCGGCACCGTGCTCACGTCAGGTCTTCGCCGCGCAGGCGGCGATGCCAGCCGTCCACACCGATGCGGTCCAGGGTCTGGATGTTGCGCTCGACGATCACGTCCGGGTCCGGATAGACATCCACCGCGCGTGCCACGCTGTCTTCGCGCAGCAGGTGCAGGGTGGGGAAGGGTGCGCGGTTGGTGTAGTTGCTGGCGTCGTCCGCGGCCACGCCATCGAACTGGTAGTCCGGGTGGAAGCTGGCCACCTGCAGGATGCCCTGCAGGTCCAGTGCCTCGATCGCCGCATCGGCGTTGTCGAGGAAATCGTTGTAGTCGAGGAAATCGGTCAGCACCTGCGGATGCACGATCAGCGTCGTGTCGATCTGCTCGGCCGGCGTATCGCGCAGCAGCACCAGCTCCTCGGCCAGCTGTTCAACCAGCGCTTCCGGCGTGGTCGCATCGCTGAGCACGATGCGGACCTGGTCCTTCACGTACACCGCCTTGGCGAACGGGCACAGGTTCAGGCCGATGACGATGCGCTCCAGCCACAGGCGGGTGGCGGCGATCGGGTCATCGGTGGGCAGGTGGGAATCGGTCATGGCGGGCACGTGGGCTGGCGGGGCCGCCATTGTAGGCAGTGTGCCGGTGCTGCGCTGTCCACTGTGCAGGAACTGGACAGTGGCGAAGCTGGAAATTCCTGAAGATTCAAACCGTTGCGCGCTACCGATGGATGGCCGATTGCCAGTCCGGGGCGACCGGCGTGGAATGGATGCACGACACAGGAGGACACCCATGACTGCATCTTCCCCGTGGCTGCCGGACGCCCTCTGGGCCGGCGCCTTCTTTGATGGCCACTGGCAGGCTGCCCCGCAACGGCACCCGGTGATTGAACCGGCCACTGGCCGGGAGCTGGGCGAGATCGGCCTGGCCGACCCGGCGCAGATCGCGCGTTCGGCGGCTGCCGCGGCACAGGCGCAGCAGGCTTGGGCGGCGGCGCCCTACGAACAGCGTGCCGACGTGCTGCGCAAGGCCGCGCGTCTGGCCGAAGAAAACATCGACACCCTGGTCGAGTGGCTGGTGCGCGAAAGCGGCTCGACCCGCCTGAAGGCCGGCTTCGAGGCCAAGGTGACGATCAAGGCGCTGCACGAGGCCGCCGCACTGCCGTCGCGCAGCACGGGTGAGATCCTGCCCTCCGAGCCGGGCAAGCTGAATCTGGCGCGGCGCCGCCCGCTGGGTGTGGTCGGGGTCATTTCGCCGTTCAACTTCCCGCTCTATCTGGCGATGCGTGCGGTGGCCCCGGCGATCGCGCTGGGCAACGCTGTGGTTCTCAAGCCGGACCCGCGTACGGCAGTGTGTGGTGGCGCGGTGATCGCACGCCTGTTCGAGCAGGCGGGCCTGCCGGCAGGCGTGCTGCACATGCTGCCCGGCGATGGCGCGGCCGGGGCTGCGCTGACCAGTGACCCGCACGTGGCGATGATCCAGTTCACCGGTTCCACCGCCGCCGGGCGCAAGGTCGGCGAAGCGGCGGGCAAGCACCTGAAAAAGGTTTCGCTGGAGTTGGGTGGCAAGAATTCGTTGATCATCCTGGACGATGCGGACCTGGACCTGGCGGTGGCCAACACCGCGTGGGGCGTCTACCTGCACCAGGGCCAGATCTGCATGGCGACCGGCCGCGTGCTGGTGCACCGGAAGATCCACGACACGTTCCTGCAGAAACTGGTGGCCAAGGCCAACGCGCTGAAGGTAGGCGACCCGGCACGTGAGGACGTGGCGATCGGCCCGCTGATCAATGCTGGCCAGCGCGACCATGCTGCACGCGTGGTCGAGCAGGCGGTGCAGGCCGGTGCCACGCTGGAAGCGGGCGGCACGCACCGGGAGCTGTTCTTCGCACCCACCGTGCTCGGCAACGTTGCGGCCGACAATCCGGCCTTCAGCGAGGAGATCTTCGCGCCGGTAGCGGTGGTGGTGCCGTTCGACGATGACGACGAAGCCGTGCGCCTGGCCAACGACAGCGAGTACGGGCTGTCGATGGCGATCGTGTCCAGCAACGTCGGCCGCGCGCTGAAGATCGGCGAGCGCCTGCGTACCGGTCTGCTGCACATCAACGACCAGACCGTGAATGACGAGGTGATCAACCCCTTCGGCGGCGTCGGCGCGTCCGGCAACGGCACCAGCATCGGTGGCCCGGCCAACGGCGAGGAGTTCACCCAGTGGCAGTGGTTGACCGTCAAGGGCGAAGCGCCCGCATACCCGATCTGATCGAAGGAGCCATCACGATGAACGACAACAACGCAACGCGTGAGATCACCGCCGCCGTGGTACGCGGCAAGGAGCAGCCCTTCGTCATCGAGCAGGCGACGCTGCGCGGTCCCCAGGACGACGAGGTGCTGGTGAAGGTGGTGGCCACCGGCCTGTGCCATACCGACCTGATCGTGCGCGATCAGTACTATCCGGTGCCGCTGCCGGCGGTGCTGGGCCATGAGGGGGCGGGCATCGTCGAAGCGGTTGGCCCGAACGTGCGCGACCTCAAGGCGGGGGATCACGTGGTGCTGACCTACGGCGCCTGTGGTCACTGCAATCCCTGCCGGGGGGGACACGGTGCTTACTGCAGGGATTTCTTCGCCCTGAACTTCGGTGGCGATGATGGCCACGGCCATACCGCGATCACCGATGCGCAGGGCCAGCCGCTGCACGATCATTTCTTCGCCCAGTCCTCGTTTGCCACCTACGCGCTGGCCCGCGAGATCAATGCGATCAAGGTGCCTGATGACGCACCACTGGAACTGCTGGGCCCGCTGGGGTGCGGCATCCAGACCGGTGCCGGTGCGGTGCTCAACTCGCTGCAGGTGCGGTCGGGCAGCAGTTTTGCAAGCTATGGTGCCGGTGCGGTGGGCCTGAGCGCGGTGATGGCGGCCAAGGTGGCCGGGGCCACCACCATCATTGCCATCGACGTGGTGCCTTCGCGCCTGGAGCTTGCTCTGGAGCTGGGGGCCACCCACGTGGTCAACAGCCGGCAGACCGATGTGGTCGAGGCGGTGCGTGCGATCACGGGTGGGGGTGCTGACTTCGCGCTGGAATCAACCGGTCGTCCGGACGTGCTGTCCGCTGGCATCGAAGCGCTCGGTGGGCTGGGCATGATGGGCGTGGTCGGTGCGCCGAAGCTGGGCACCACCGCCAGTTTCGATGTGAACAACCTGCTGCTCGGCGGTCGCAGCATCCGCGGCATCGTCGAGGGCGACAGTGTGCCGCAGGTGTTCATTCCGCAGCTGGTGACCCTGTTCCAGCAGGGACGCTTCCCGTTCGACAAACTGGTGAAGTTCTATCCGCTGGAACAGATCAACCAGGCCGCCGAAGACAGTACCCGTGGCATTACCCTGAAGCCGGTGCTGCGCATCGCGGCGTAGTTTCCCTTGTTGGTAGTGCCGGCCGCTGGCCTGCATGGGGCAGATCCGTTTTCCATAACGGCTCTGCCCCTTTGTTTGAACGCGTCTTGAAACGGAAACGCTCCGTTGCCGAGACGTAACATGGCGTTGCCGCTGGCGGGTGTACGCTGCGTCCATGATGGCCACGACAGTCGGGCAGCAACAACTGGTGGCGGCACGTGCCGCTTTCGCCGACGGCGATGCGCGCTCATTGGGCGTGTTGCCGCTGCCGCTGCAGCAGTCATGGCTGCGTTCGCGCGCGGCGGGCCTGCAGCCGGGGCAGGAGCCGGACTATCGGCCGCTGCTGGGCGATGGCCGCCATCTGTCCCATCCCGATGACCGGCGCCTGGCGCGTTGCGTGCAGCCGGAGCTGGAACAGCTCTGGGCGGCCTTCGGTGGGCGTGGCTGGACGATGTTCTGCGCCAACCGCGACGGCATGGTGATCGCCCAGCAGGCCCACGGGCTGGAAGATGCTCCCTTGCTGCGGCCGATCCAGGTCGGGCGACAGCTGGGCGAGACCGAGATCGGCACCACCGCGCCAGCGGTCAGCCTGGCCGACGATGTGCCGGCACTGGTGCGCGGCAACGAACACTACCTGCAGCGGTTCGCGCCGGTGTTCTGCCTGAGCGAGCCACTGCACGATCTCGACGGTCGGGTCTGCGGAGTGATCGACATCACCGGTCTTGGCGAGCGCGATCCCGCGCTGCTGCAGGGCTATTTCCGGCAGGCTGCGCTGGCTAGCGAAAATCGCTTGTTCCACAGCCTTACCGACGTACACCTGCTGGCCGTGCAACATGATCCGCGCTGGCTGGCGTCACCGCTGCAGGGACTGCTGGCGGTGCAGGAGGATGGCCAGCTGCGTGCAGCCAACCGCGTTGCACGGCGCCTGCTGGGCCTGCCACGGCGCGGGCCGTTGCCGCTGCTGGGTCTGGAAGCGCTGTTTGCCGGTGCCAGTGCGGCGCAACGGCGTCGGCTGCTGCAACCGGGCGCAGCGCATCGGGTCCGGCTGGGCGAGGGCCGTGCGGTCTACCTGCAGCGTCTGCAGGGGCCGCGGGGCGCGGCGCACCGGTCTACTGTGCGAAGCACCCCGGCAGATCCAGGCGCGCCGCTGCTGCGTGACCAGCAGCGTGAGGTCGCGCGTCGCGCGGCCCTGGCCGCTGACGGCAACCTCAGCCTGGCCGCACGCCAGTTGGGAATCTCGCGTACCACGCTGTACAAGCTGCTGCGCGATTGACCGCGTAGTCCACCGGGCAGGGCCCGGCGGGGGCATCAGTCGCGGAAGTTGTTGAACTGCAGCGGCAGCTCGAACTTGCCGGCCTTGAGTACGGCGATGGCGTCCTGCAGATCGTCGCGCTTCTTGCCCTGCACGCGCAGCTTGTCGCCGTTGATCTGGCTTTCCACCTTCAGCTTGGCGTCCTTCAGTGCCGCCGCGATCTTCTTGGCGATCTTCTGCTCGATGCCCTGCTTGACGGTGATCTTCTGCCGGGCCTGGGCCAGGTTGGTTTCGATGTCGCCGAACTCCAGGTTGAGCACGTCGATGCCGCGCGCGGCCAGGCGTGCGCGCAGGATGTCGTTCATCTGCTTGAGCTGGAACTCGGTCGGCGCAGTCTGGTTGATGACATCGCCATCGCGTTCGAACTTGGCGTCCACGCCCTTGAAGTCGAAGCGGGTGGCCAGTTCGCGGTTGGCCTGGTCGATGGCGTTGGTCAGCTCGTGGGTGTCGACTTCGGACACGACGTCGAAGGAAGGCATGGGCGAGGCTCCGCAGGATTCAGTGGTGGCCATTCTATCGTGCCGGCCTGCATGCCCGCTTTGTAGAGTCGAGATCCTATGTTCGTGGTCAAGCCTGCTGGAAGCAGGCTTGACCCACCTTCAGCATGGCCGGATCGAAGTCCCGGCCGCTTTTGAAGACACCCCAGGCGATCCTGGCCAGCTTTCTGGCCAGGATGTTGAAGACGGCGGTGCTGGGGTGACCGCGTTTTGACAGCTCGTCGTAGAGCGGTTGCCCCCGACGACACCGCTTGAGCCCCATGGCGGCCATGTAGAGCATCTGGCGCAGCACTGGCGCGCCCT
>NZ_JAWIRT010000006.1:0-20794 GCF_036320045.1 Stenotrophomonas sp. SMYL20
GGGGGGGGGGGGGGGGGGGCGCGGGGGGGGGGGGGGGGCCGCGCCCGCCCCCCCCCCCCCCCCCCCCCCCCCCCCCCCCCCCCCCCCCCCCCCCCCCCCCCCCCCCCCCCCCGCCATCCCACGGATAGCCCGCTTTTGACGTCGACGTTGCTTCGGCTTCGGCTTCGGCGGGTGCAGGGCGCAGCCCTGCCAACAAACCCCACCCTCAGTAACGCGGCCGGCCTTCTTCCAGCACCTGGCGCAGGAACGGCACGGTGATCCGCCGCTTCGCCGCCAGCGACTCGCGGTCCAGCCAGTCCAGCAGCGTGATCAATCCACCCAGCTCGCGACCGGTGTGCGACAGCAGCCACTCGATCGAGGCCTCGTCGATCGCCAGCCCACGCCGCAGCGCGCGCTCACGCAGCACCGCTGCCCGTCCTTCCTCATCCAGCGGCTGCAGCAGCACACGCACGCACTGGCCCAGCCGCGAACGCAGATCGGGCAGTACCAGGCCCAGTTCTTCCGGCGCCTTCTGCGCCGTGTACAGCACGGTCACGCCCGCAGCGCGCGCGCGGTTGTGGAAATCGAACAGCGCGATCTCGTCCTCGCGGTTGCCGGCCACCTCGTCCAGGCCGTCCAGCGCCACCAGCTCGCGCGCCTCCAGCCCATCCAACGCCGCGCGTACGCGGCCGGCGGCGCTGGCCAGCGGTACGTAGGTCGGCAGTCGCCCGGCCTGCTCGGCGCTGGAGCACATCGCCAGTGCCTGGTGGGTCTTGCCCGTGCCCGCCGCACCTTCCAGATAAACCCAATCGTGGCTGGCACCCACCGCGATCGCGCGCAGCTGCGCCAGCGCGCCGTCCGGCGCGCCGATGAAGGTCTCCAGGCGCTGGTCCCGCGGGTAATGCAGGGCCAGCGGCAGTTGCGGCACACCCATCACTTCAGGTCGGGGCCCTTGTCGTTCGGAATGATGATATGGGGGGCATCGACCACGCCATCAAGCACGATCGCCGGCTTCTCACCCACGTACAGCTCGCTCTGGCGATAACGCTGGTGCGCGTAGCGCAGCAGCACGTTGGTCACCGCTGCCACCGGCAGCGCCAGCAGCATGCCGAGGAAGCCGAACAGCTGGCCGCCGGCCATCACCGCGAAGATCACTGCCACCGGGTGCAGGCCGATCTTGTCGCCGACAATCCGCGGGGTCAGCACGTAGCTTTCCAGCAGCTGGCCCACGGTGAACACCACGCCGACCAGGATCAGCAGCTTCAGGTCGAAGCCCTGTGCCTGCACCAGTGCGGCGACCACCGCCATCAGGATGCCGGTGGTCGCGCCCAGGTAGGGAATGAAGCTGATCAGGCCGGCAATCAGGCCGATCAGCAGACCCAGCTTGAGGCCGACCAGCGACAGGCCGCCGGCATAGATCACGCCCAGCGCCAGCATCACCAGGAACTGACCGCGGATGAAGGCGCCCAGCACCTCGTTGGACTCACGCGCCAATGCGCTGATGGTGCCGATCTGGTTGCGCGGAATCACCGACGCCACGCGCTCGACCAGCTTGTCCCAGTCACGCAGGAAGTAGAACGCCAGGATCGGCAGCAGCAGGATGTTGACCACCCAGGTCACCATCGCAAAGCCCGAACGCGAGACGTAGCCCATGAACGTGGTGGCGAAGCCGCCGGCCTGCTGCCAGTGGCTGCGCACCCATTCGATCAGGCGGTCCGGGTCCAGCCACTGCATCACTTCCAGGCCGGTCTTCTGCTCGAACCAGGGAATGCCCTTTTCCATCAGCCACGCCTGTGCCTGCGGCGCGACCGCAATCAGGGTGGTGATCTGGCGCTCGATCATCGGCACCAGCACCAGCAGCAGCGCCACGATCACCAGCACCATCGCCGCGAACACCAGCACCACGCCAGTCATGCGCGAACGGCCGGTGGCCTCGATGCGGTCCACCAGCGGATCGCCCAGCCAGGCCAGCGCCAGCGCCAGCACGAACGGGGTCAGGATCGGCGCCAGCAACCACACCACCCAGCCGATCAGGCCGGCGAACAGGATGTACTTCAGGCGGCGCAGGAACTGCGCGATTTCCGCTTCCGGGGTCAGGTTCATCGCAGGCGGTACTCGTTGCTGACCGGCGCAGCGACCGGGGCACCGGTGGTGTCGTCGATCGGTGTCGGCAGGGCCGGCAGCGGTGCGCTCGGCACCAGCACGCCGTTGTCGCCCAGCATGCGGTTGAAGCCGGCCAAGCCGGTGGTCATCTCCAGGCTCAGCTCCAGCTGGCCGGCCGAAGCGTGCAGCGGGGTGACGTTGCGCACCACCGGCACCTCACGCAGGCCGGCAGCCAGGCGCAGGTAGTCGTCGGCACTGTTGATGCCGGTGACCACCACCCGATAGGTGCCGGCCTGGCCGACGGCCGCGCCGGCCTTGGCATAGCGCTTGACCAGCGCATCGGCGGCACCATCGGCACCGGCGGCCATCGCGCGCATGGCGTTGGCGTCCTTGCTGGTCCACTTGTTCAGCTCACGGCCGTTGTCGACGAACACCCAGTCCGCCTGCCAGCCGCCATTGGCGCGGTACAGCTTGCCGATCAGCTGCATCGGCGGCGAGTAGCGCGAAGAGGCACGGGCCACGGCGGCACTGTCCTGGCGCCAGATGGCACCGGCCAGCGCCTGTTCGGCGGCACCACCGCTGGGCAGGCCCAGCTTGTAGCCGCGTTCAATGGCGCGGTTCAGCAACGGGCGGGCGGCATTGGCCTGCTGCACGCTGACCAGGCGCGGACCGCTGCCGTCATCGACGGCCAGCCACAGCACCGGCTTCGGCCGCGGCTGCGGCCACAGCGGCAGGCCCAGCGCCGACACCAGCGAATCGACATCGTCCTCGCGGAAGCGGGCCACCAGCAGGGTACGGAAGCTGGGGGCGCCACTGGCGCTCACGCTCTGGTCCTGCTTGTAGTCGTAGCTGGCCACGTAATCCTTGGCATTGCGCAGCGCCTGCGCCACGCCAGGGCGCGACATCACGCTGCGATCGCCGGACAACTTGCCCAGTACAACGCTCAAGGCGCGGGCCAGCGCACCGTTGCGGTCGGCTTCGGCCTGGCTGTTGACGGGCACTTCGGCCTCGTACGCGCCAGTGGCGGTGGCAACATCACCCTCGGTGCGCAGGCCGCTCTGGGCCATCGTGGCCACCGGCAGGCTCAGCGCAAGGAGCAGGGTCAGAATCAGGCTGCGGCGCATCAGGACATCCATTGGCTCGACGTATCCGGGGGAATTGTTGCCCGAATACGGCCTTTGCGCCAATGCGGCCTGTTAAAATCGCCCGTTCAACCCCTGCCAGCGCCGACGCCCGTGACCAACACCCCGTCTTCCGCCCCCTCCCCCCTCACCTACCGTGACGCGGGTGTCGACATCGACGCCGGCAACGAACTGGTCGAGCGGATCAAGCCCCTGGTCAAGCGCAGCTTCCGCCCGGAAGTGATGGGCGGCCTGGGCGGCTTCGGCGCCCTGTTCGACCTGTCCAACAAGTACCGCGAGCCGGTGCTGGTGTCGGGCACCGACGGCGTGGGCACCAAGCTGAAGCTGGCCCACCAGCTGAACCGCCACGATACGATCGGCATCGATCTGGTCGCGATGTGCGTGAACGACGTGCTGGTGCAGGGTGCCGAACCGCTGTTCTTCCTGGACTACTTCGCCACCGGCAAGCTGGACATCGACACCGCCGCGGCGGTCGTGGGCGGCATCGCCAACGGCTGCACCGAGGCCGGCTGCGCGCTGATCGGCGGCGAAACCGCTGAAATGCCCGACATGTATGCCCCGGGCGAGTACGACCTGGCCGGCTTCACCGTCGCCGCCGTCGAGAAGAGCGAGCTGAAGGATGGCGCCAGCGTGGCTGCCGGCGACGTGCTGATCGGCATCGCTTCGTCCGGCCCGCATTCCAACGGCTACTCGCTGGTGCGCCGCATCTACGACCGCGCCGGCCGCCCGGCCGAGCTGGAGCTGGAAGGCGGCGTGAAGCTGGTCGATGCGCTGATGGCGCCGACCCGCCTGTACGTGAAGCCGATCCTGTCGCTGCTGAAGTCGCACGGCGCGGCCATCCACGGCATGGCCCACATCACCGGTGGCGGCCTGACCGAGAACATCATCCGCGTGGTGCCCGACGGCCTCGGCCTGGACATCCAGGCCTCGTCCTGGACCCTGCCGCCGGTGTTCCAGTGGCTGCAGAAGGAAGGCGCGGTCGCCGACAGCGAGATGTGGCGCACCTTCAACTGCGGTATCGGCTTCGTGCTGATCGTGGCGCCGGACCAGGTGGCCGCAGTATCCGATGCGATCAAGGCGCAGGGCCTGGAGCACTGGACCATCGGCCAGGTGGTCACCGCCGAAGGCGCCGAGCGCGTCCACATCGCCTGATCCCGACAACCCAGGAGCCCGCATGGACGCAACGCCCCCCTTGTCGCCCGCCCCCGTGCCGCCGCCGCTGGCGACGGTACCGGTGTTCAACGCGCAGGATGCCGACCACCTGCGCATGCTGGCCATCGCGCACTACGTGGTCGGCGGCCTGATCGTGCTGTTCTCGCTGATCTTCATCATCCACATCGTGCTGGGCATCACCGCGCTCACCGGCAACCTGCCGATGAATTCCGGCGGCCAGCCGTCGTCGCCGGCCGAACAGCGCCTGTTCGGCTGGATGTTCACCCTCATCGGTTGCGTCGCCGTATTCGGTGGCGTCACCCTGGGCGCGTTCGTCGCCTATGCCGGACGCTGCCTGGCCCAGAGACGCCGCTACCTGCTGTGCCTGATCGCGGCCGGCCTGGCCTGCCTGTTCACCCCCGTCGGCACGGTGCTGGGGGTGTTCAGCCTGATCACCCTGCTGCGCCCGCAGGTGAAGGCCGCCTTCGACCTTCCCGCCACGCCCGCATGACCGCCTCCGGCAATCCGCCGCCGCTGCCGCATCAGACCCTGGCGCAGCTGCAGCTGACCAGCCATCTGCAGACGCTGAAAGTGCTGTTCTACGCGTTGGCCGGCTTCCATTGGTTCGCCACAGTGGCGTTCCTTGGCCTCAGCGGATGGGTGGCCCACTCGCGCGGACTGGACGATGCCTGGATGCTGACCACGGTCTATGCGTCCATCGCCGTGCTGGCGGCCGTGCTGGGGTTCGTGCAGTTGTATACCGCGCGCCAGCTG
The DNA here is from genome assembly GCF_036320045.1 of Stenotrophomonas sp. SMYL20. NCBI lineage: Bacteria > Pseudomonadati > Pseudomonadota > Gammaproteobacteria > Lysobacterales > Lysobacteraceae > Stenotrophomonas > Stenotrophomonas sp. SMYL20. The sequence goes on from NZ_JAWIRT010000006.1 coordinate 5,151, forward strand.
TCACATCGCACCGGGCTGGCCTGGTGCCGGCGCGCGGCCTGGCTGGGCGTACTGGCCGGCCCGCTGGGCATGGCCTTGGCCGCCTATGCCTGGGTGTTCCTGTCCAAACCTGACATGGCCGCGCTGTTCGACCGTGGCGACCACCTCAGTGTCTGAACCTGCCGGCAGACGCCCCGTCCTTTCCTGATCGATTTCCCATGTCCGCGCCTGCCCTCCCGACGTCCGCTTCGCCCACCACCCACCGTTTCTCGGGCCCCAAGAAGCTGGCCTTTGCCGCCGTGCTGGCGGTGTTCGCAATCAGCTGGGTCCACCCGCTGTGGCCTACCGAACAGGCCCTGCACAGCACCCTGACCGTGATCGGGCTGGCCGCGCTGCTGTGGGTCGACCGTCGCGGCGGCTGGCTGGGCAACGGTGCCTTCATCGCGATCTGCGGCTTCATCGCCCTGCACTGCGTGGCCGCGCGCTGGCTGTATTCCAACGTGCCCTACGACGCCTGGGCGCAGACGCTGAGCGGCTGGTCGCCGAATGCGGCCTTCGGCTGGCAGCGCAACCATTTCGATCGCCTCATCCACTTCCTGTTCGGCGTCTGCTTCACTCCTGCGCTGCTGCAGCTTGCCCGTCATGCGTGGCCGGCGCTGCGCCTGGGCCAGGCATTCACCCTGGCGGTGATGACGGTGATGTGTGCCAGCCTGGTGTACGAATGGTTCGAGTGGGCCATCGCGCTGGCGCTGTCGCCGGATGCTGCCGAGGCCTACAACGGGCAGCAGGGCGACATGTGGGACGCGCACGCCGACATGCTGATGGCCACCCTCGGCAGCCTGCTGATCTGGCCGCTGATCCGCCGGAGCGCCCAGCAGTGACCGCGACCACCCGCATTGCCGTGCTCGCCTCCGGTCGCGGCAGCAACCTGCAGGCCATCCTCGATGCCATTGCCGACGGCCGACTGCCCGCCGAGGTGGTCGGCGTGTTTTCCGACCGCCCCGCCGCAGAGGCCCTGCAGCGCGTCGCACCGAACCTGCGCTGGGCGCATGCACCGAAGTCCTTCAGCGACCGCGCCAGCTACGAGCAGGCGCTCGGCGATGCGCTGGCCGCAGTACAACCGGACTGGATCGTCTGCGCCGGCTACATGCGCATCCTCGGCGCGGCCTTCGTACAGCGCTTCAATGGCCGGCTGGTCAACATCCATCCATCGCTGCTGCCGCTGCACAAGGGCCTGGACACCCACGCACGGGCGCTGCAGGCGGGCGACGCCGAGCACGGTGCCAGCGTGCATCTGGTCGTGCCCGAGCTGGATGCGGGCGCCGTGCTGGCGCAGGTGCGGGTGCCGGTGCTGCCCGGCGATGACGCCGACAGCCTCGCCGCGCGCGTGCTGGCGGTGGAGCATCCGCTGCTGATCGCCACCCTGCAGCTGTTGTGCGCCGGCCGCCTGGCTGAACGGGAGGGCCAGCCGCAACTGGACGGTCACCCCCTGTTTAGCCCGTTGGCCCTAGATTCCGCCGGGAACCTGAACCGGTAGTCCCCATGCACACGCCCCGCTGACTGCGGGGCTGGCATCCTGCCCCCTCCTGCGGTCCCTGTCCTCCATGAAGACCACGACCCTGCTGTCCACTCCATTGCTGTTGTCGCTTGCCGTGTTCCCCGGCGTGGGCTGGGGCCAGGTACAGGCGCCCGCCCCCCCGCCGGCACCGGTGCCCGCAGCGCAGCCGCCAGCCGATGCGCCGGCCGTACCGATGCCACCGGCACTGGCCTGGGAGCCACCGCCGCTGCAACCGTTCAGCGCCACCTACCAGGCCTTCTACAAGGGCAAGGAAGCGGGCGATGCCAGCATGCAGGTCACCCACACCGGCGGCAGCCAGTGGCGGGTGGACATGCAGGTGGTCGGCCGCCGCGGCTTTGCCAGCGTGCTGGGCCTGAACATCGAACAGAGCACAGTGTTCGAGGAGCGCAGCGGCGTGTATGCGCCGCTCAGCCAGAGCACGGTGCGCAAGGGCCTGTTCCTGGGCAAGAAGGCGGTCGGCACCTACAACTGGCAGGCCGGCACCGCGCAATGGACCGGTGACGTCAAGAAGGAACGCGCGCAACCGATCCCGCTGCAGGCAGGCGACCAGAGCGCGCTGCTGATCAACCTGGCGATCATGCGCGATGCGCGTCCAGGCGCCTCCATGCATTACCGCTACGTGGACATGGGCAAGGTCCGCGAACACGACTACCAGGCCGCGCCGCAGACCGAGAACGTCGAGGTCGGCGACCTGTCCTACAACGCACTGCGGGTCTACCGGACCAACGGTGGCAGAAACGAAACCATTCTCTGGATCGCCAACGGTGTCCCCACCCCGGTGCGCATCCTGCAACGCGAAGACGGCGAAGACCGCGTCGATCTGCGCCTGATCGAATACCAAGGAGTCTGAGCATGAATACCCTGACCCGCCCCCTCACCTGGATCGCAGCCGCTGCCCTGACCGTGGCCAGCCTGCCGGCCATGGCGCTGGAACCGTTCAAGGCCGATTACCTGGCCAGCTACATGGGCATGCAGGCCAACGGCACCATGACCCTGGCCAGCGAAGGCAGCAACAAGTGGCGCTACAGCCTGCAGGTGAAGAACCAGCTGGCCGACCTCAGCCAGAGCACGGTGTTCGAGGAAGTGCGTGGCCAGCTGCGCCCGCTCAGCAGCCAGGACCGTTCGGCGCTGCTGGTGAAGAAGCGCAACGTGCAGGCCAACTACAACTGGACCAGCAACCAGGCCACCTGGACCGGTGACATCAAGCCGGATCGCGCTGGCCCGATTGCGCTGAAAGCCGGTGACATGGACGCGCTGCTGATCAACCTGGCGATCGCCCGTGACCTGGCGGCGGGCAAGCCGCTGACCTATCGCATGGTCGACGAAGGCCGCATCAAGAACATGACGTACCGTGTGATCGGCAAGGAATCGATCACCGTGGGCGGCAAGAGCTACGAGGCCACCAAGGTCTCGCGCGCCGACGGCAACAAGGAGCTGATCGCCTGGATCGTGCCGGAATTCCCGGTGCCGGCGCGCATGCTGCAGCGTGAGAGCGGCCGCGATGCGCTGGACCTGACCATCAAGGCGATGAACTGACCGGAGATCCACGTCATCCACGCATGGCGTGGATCTACTTCACGTTCCAGTAGATCCACGCCATGCGTGGATGGGTGTATCCCAAAGAAACGCCCGCTTTCGCGGGCGTTTTCTTATTTCTTCGCTTCAGCCGGTTTCTGTTCCTCGGCCGGCTTGAACTCGGTCCGGCAGTCCACGCGGATCTGCTCACCGGTGCTGCGCCAGACGAAGGTGCGGCAATGACGGTTGCCGTCCTGGCTGTCGTTCACTGCGACCGCATAGAACGACTCGATGATTTCATCACGCGAGACCGTGCCGTCGCCGTTCCAGTCCATGTCCTTCTGCTCGATGCCCTGGGTGATGGCGATGTTGGCGTACCAGGCATAGCCCAGCCACGCCAGCACGATCAGCACCAGGGCCAGCAGCGCCTTGCGACGCGGGCTGAACTTGCCGCGCAGGATCATGGCACGCGCCGGATGGTGGCACCGAGCGAAGACAGCTTCTCTTCGATGTTCTCGTAGCCACGATCAAGGTGGTAGATGCGGTCGATGGTGGTATCGCCGCTGGCCATCAGGCCGGCCAGGATCAGCGATGCCGAGGCGCGCAGGTCGGTGGCCATCACCGGCGCGCCGCTCAGGTGCTCGTTGCCACGCACGATGGCGGTATGCCCTTCGACCTGGATGTCCGCGCCCAGGCGCAGCAGTTCGTTGACGTGCATGAAACGGTTCTCGAAGATCGTTTCGTTGATCACGCCCACGCCGTCGGCCACGCAGTTGAGCGCCATGAACTGCGCCTGCATGTCGGTCGGGAACGCCGGGTACGGCGCGGTGGTCAGGTTGACCGCCTTCGGCCGCTTGCCCTGCATGTCCAGGGTGATGCTGTCGTCGGTGGTCTCGATCTTCGCACCGGCTTCGACCAGCTTGGACAGCACCGCGTCCATGGTGTTCGGGCGCGCACGGTTGACCGTGACCTTGCCACCGGTCATCGCTGCGGCCACCAGGAAGGTGCCGGTCTCGATACGGTCGGGCAGCACTTCGTGGCGGCCACCGGACAGGCGCTCGACGCCTTCGATCACCAGGCGGGCAGTGCCGAGGCCTTCGATTTTCGCGCCCAGCGCGATCAGGCAGTGCGCCAGATCGGTCACTTCCGGTTCCATCGCGCAGTTGTCGAGGATGGTGGTGCCTTCGGCCAGCACCGCGCCCATCAGCACGTTCTCGGTGCCGGTGACGCTGACCATGTCGAAGGTAAAGTGCCCCCCCTTCAGCCGCTTGGCAGTGGCCTTGATGAAGCCGTTCTCGACCACGATCTCGGCACCCAGCGCCTGCAGGCCCTTGATGTGCTGGTCGACCGGACGCGAACCGATCGCGCAGCCGCCCGGCAGCGATACTTCGGCCGCACCGAAGCGGGCCAGCAGCGGGCCCAGCACCAGGATCGAGGCGCGCATGGTCTTGACCAGCTCGTACGGTGCCACGTGCTGGTTGACCGAACGCGGGTCGACCACGATCGCACTGCCGCGCGACAGCGTGCCCTGGTCGATGGTGACCTTGGCGCCCAGCTCGCCCAGCAGCTTCACCGTGGTGACCACGTCGTGCAGGTGCGGCACGTTGGTGATCTCCACCGGCGCATCGGCCAGCAGGGTCGCGCAGAGAATGGGGAGGACGGCGTTCTTGGCGCCGGAGATGCTCACTTCACCGTGCAGCGCAGCGCCGCCGGTCACAACGATCTTGGCCATGTATTCGGGATCTTCTGCGGTTCAGCCGGCTTCGGCCGGGGTCACGGTTTTCAGCGCCAGCGCGTGGATCGCGCCGCCCATCAGGTCGCCCAGCGTGGCATACACCATGCGGTGGCGGGCCAGCGGCATCTTGCCGGCGAAGGCCTCGCAGACCACGGTCGCTTCGAAATGCACGCCATCGTCGCCCTGCACGTCGGCGCGGGCGCCGGGCAGGCCGGTTTCGATCAGATTGCGGATGGTGTCGGCGTCCAACGGGCTTTCCTAATAAAATGTGCCTCCATTCTACTTCCGCTGCGTGGCGTCCGCATGGCCGAATCCCTGTTGCCCCCCCGTTCCGTCGACCCTGCCGGCCTGGTCGCCAGCGGCCGCCGCGTGTTCGAGATCGAGCGGCAGGCGCTGGACGCCGTGGCCGACCGCCTTGGCGAGGCGTTCCAGCAGGCCTGCCAGGCGATCTTGGCCAGCCGCGGCCGGGTGGTCGCCACCGGCATGGGCAAGTCCGGGCACATCGCCCGCAAGATCGCCGCCACCCTGGCCTCCACCGGGACCCCGGCCTTCTACGTGCACCCGGGCGAGGCCGGCCACGGCGACCTGGGCATGATCACCGAGGACGACGTGGTGCTGGCGCTGTCCTATTCGGGCGAGTCGGACGAGGTGCTGATGCTGCTGCCGGTGCTCAAGCGCCAGGGCAACGTGCTGATTTCCATGACCGGGCGCCCACAGTCCAGCCTGGCCACCGCCGCCGACATCCACCTGGACGTGAGCGTGCCGGCCGAGGCCTGCCCGCTGGCGCTGGCGCCGACCTCCAGCACCACCGCCTCGCTGGCGATGGGCGACGCGCTGGCGGTGGCCCTGCTCGACGCACGCGGCTTCACCGCCGACGATTTCGCTCGTTCACACCCGGCCGGCAGCCTCGGCCGCCGCCTGCTGCTGCACATCACCGACGTGATGCACACCGGCGACGACCTGCCCAGCGTGGGCGCCGGCGCCAGTCTCAGTGAAGCGCTGATGGAGATGAGCCGCAAACGGCTGGGCATGACCGCCGTGGTCGATGCCGGCGGCGTACTGATCGGCCTGTTCACCGACGGCGACCTGCGCCGCGCGCTGGACAGCGCGCTGGACGTGCGCACCGCCAAGATCGCCGATGTGATGACGCGCAACCCACGCACCATCGGCGCCGACCAGCTGGCGGTGGAGGCGGCCCGGCTGATGGAGACCCACAAGATCACCGGCCTGATCGTGGTCGATGACCAGGGCCGCGCAGTCGGCGCCCTGAACATTCATGACCTGTTGCGGGCCCGGGTGGTTTAACCGACAGTCCGTAGACCCCATTCAGTCTGTACTGCCCCACCCGAACCCACCGAGCCTGCCGCCCTGATGCCCTGGTCCCCCTTGCCCGCCTTCCCTGCCCACCTGCATGCCGCCGCGGCCCGTATCCGCCTGGCCTGCTTCGACGTGGACGGCACCCTCACCGACGGTCGGCTGTACTACGACAAGGACGGCAACGAGAGCAAGGCGTACTTCGTGCAGGATGGCCTGGGCCTGAAACTGCTGCAGCAGCACGGCATCCACCCCGTGCTGATCACCGCGCGCAACAGCCAGTCCGCGCTCAAGCGCGGCGCCGACCTCGGCATCGACACCCAGATCGCCGTGGGCGACAAGCTGGCCAGCGTGCAGGCGCTGTGCGCGCAGCATGGCATCGGCCTGGAACAGGTGGCCTTCATGGGCGATGACCTGCCGGACCTGGCGCCGCTGGGCGCGGTCGGCCTGGCGGTGGCGCCGGCCAACGCCCATCCGTGGATCGCCGAGCGCGTGCACTGGCAGACCCGTGCCGATGGCGGGCGTGGCGCCGCGCGCGAGCTGTGCGACATCCTGCTGGCCGCGCAAGGGCATGTGGATGCGGTGCTGGCGAGGTTCGGCGCATGAACCTGCCGACCGTGAACTGGCGCACCCTGCTCGGCATCGGCCTGCTGCTGGCCGCCCTGCTGAGCAGCTGGGCGGCGCTGCGCAACCGCGACAAGGGGCCAGCCAGTGGCGGCCAGGAAGTGGGCGTGGATTACATCCTGCACGACTTCCAGATCGTCGCCCTGGATGAGCAAGGCAAGGAATCGACCACGCTGCGCGCACCGTTGCTGGAACGCCAGCGCGGTGACCAGACCATCAACATCGCCACGCCGTTGTTCGAGATGCCGGACAAGGATGGCAGGCACTGGACCCTGCGTGCCGAAACCGGCTGGCTCAGCGCCAAGGGCGACGAGATGAAGCTGCGCGGCAACGTCGCCGGCGACAGCCCGGTCGGCCCGGGCACGGTGCCGACCACCTTCCGCACCGACCATCTGGACGTGTTCCCGAAGGAAAACCGCGCCCGCACCGACGCCCTGGTGACCATGACCCGCCCGGGCATGGAACAGTCCGGTGTCGGCTTCGAAGTGGATTCGAAGAACAACACGTATCATTTCCTCAGCCAGTCCAAGGGCCGCTACACGCCCAAACGCTGATTCCGCCGCCAGCCTGCGACGTCTCCGGACAGGCGCAAGGCCGGCAGCCCCACCCGCCCGCCCCCGGTCCACCCGGGAGGCCCCCACCGGTAGAACGGACCCCGATGAAGATTCCCTTTGCCGCCGTACTCGCGCTTGGTCTTCTTGTCCCCAGCGCCGCCTTCGCCAAGTCCACCGACCGCAACGAAGACATGCACATCGATTCCGGCGCCCAGTCGGGCACGCTCACCGGCGACGGCAAGACCGTGCTGTCGCAGGGCGTGATCATCACCCAGGGCACGCTGGACCTGCGCTCGTCCGAGGCCGAGATCTACCTCAAGGACGGCGAGCCCGTACGTGCGGTGTTCACCGGCAAGCAGGCCAAGATGAAGCAGCAGCTCGATGATGGCACCTGGATGGACGCGCTGGCCGACCGCATCGACTACGACATCAAGACCGAGATCATCACCCTGACCGGCAACTACAAGGTCACCAGCGCGCGCGGCACCAATGCCGGCCAGCGCATGGTCTACAACACCCGCACCGGCGAAATGAACTCCGGTGGCGACGGCAGCCGCGTGCGCACCGTCATCCCGCCGAAGAACAAGACCCCGGCCGCACCTGCGGCACAGCCCAAGGCCACCACGCCGGCACAGCCGGCCGGGAGCAGGAAGTAATGCTCGTCGCCAAGGGCCTGCGCAAGAAGTACAAGCAACGCGAAGTCGTCAAGGACTTCGGGCTGACCCTCGACGCCGGTGAAGTGGTCGGCCTGCTGGGCCCCAACGGCGCCGGCAAGACCACCTGCTTCTACATGATCGTCGGCCTGGTTGCCGCCGATGCTGGCAGCATCGTGCTCGACGGCAAGGACATCACCGGCGACCCGATGTATACCCGGGCCAAGCAGGGCGTGGGTTACCTGCCGCAGGAGCCGTCGGTGTTCCGCAAGCTGACCGTGGCCGACAACCTCCGCCTGGTACTGGAGCTGCGCGAAGACCTGGATTCGGCTGGCCGCGAGCGTGAATTGAACAGCCTGCTCGACGAACTGCAGCTGGGCCACGTCGCCGACCAGCTCGGCGCCAGCCTGTCCGGTGGCGAACGTCGCCGCTGCGAGATCGCCCGTGCCTTGGCCGCGCAGCCGCGCCTGATCCTGCTCGACGAACCGTTCGCCGGCGTCGACCCGATTTCCGTCGGCGAGATCCAGCGCATCGTCACCCATCTCAAGCAGCGTGGCATCGGCGTGCTGATCACCGACCACAACGTGCGCGAGACCTTGGGTATCTGCGACCGCGCGTATATTCTCGCCGAGGGCAGCGTGCTGGCCCAGGGCTCGCCGGAAGCGATCCTGGACAACGCCGATGTACGTCGCGTCTACCTCGGGGATTCCTTCAAGCTGTGAAGCAGTCGCCGGGTTCCTCTCCTTCCTTTCGGCACAGGCATGAAGACTCGGCTGCAGACATCGTTGGGACAGCAACTGGTGCTCACGCCCCAGTTGCAGCAGGCGATCAAGCTGCTGCAGATGTCCACCACCGAGCTGGAGCTGGAGATCGCCCAGGCGGTGGAAAGCAATCCGCTGCTGGACTGGGCCGACAGCAGTGACAGCAGCAGCGCCAGCAACGAAGGCAGCGATGGCAACGACGGTGACGCGCCCGCAGAACGTACCGATGCCGGCGACGACTGGGCACCGGCCGAACTGGACTGGAGCGCGGCCGGCAGCGGCGGCAGCTTCGACGATGACGACGACACCGGCAGCGCCGCCGAGCGCGTAGCCGAAACCGAAACACTGGCCGACCATCTGCTGTGGCAGCTGCATCTGTCGCATCTGTCCTCGCGTGATCGCAGTATCGGTGCCGCACTGATCGATGCGCTGGACGACGACGGTTACCTGCGCGAGCCGCTGGCCACCATCGCCGAAACCCTGTTGCCGGCGATCCACGCCGACGAGGACGAGATCCTCGCCGTGCTGCATCGCATCCAGCGTTTCGATCCGGTCGGTGTGGCTGCACGCACGCTGGGCGAATGCCTGCTGCTGCAGCTGGATGTGCTGGCCGGTGACACGCCCGGCCTGGTGCTGGCGCGACAGATTGCCGCAGGCCCGCTGGAACGGCTGCCGCGCAGCGGCGTCGCCGGGCTGGCCCATGAACTGAAACAGCCCCTGGACGAGGTCGAGACGGCAGTCACCCTGCTGCGCTCGCTGGACCCGCGCCCGGGAACGCAGATCGCACCGCTGTCGCAGGACACCTACGTGGTGCCGGATGTGGTGGTGTGGCGGCAGAACGGCGTATGGCGCGCAGCGCTGGCCGCGCATGCCGGGCCGAAGGTGGTGATCCACCGCGGCTACGAACAGCTGATCCGACGTTGTGGCGACGCCGATGCCGGCTACCTGCGTGCCCAGCTGCAGGAAGCGCGCTGGCTGCTGAAAGGGCTGCAGCAGCGTGGCGAAACCCTGCTGCGGGTGGTACGCAGCCTGATCCTGCAGCAGGCCGGCTTCCTCGAATTCGGCGAGCAGGCGCTGCGTCCACTGACCCTGCGCGAGATCGCCACCGAGCTCGGCCTGCACGAATCCACGGTCTCGCGCGCGATCGCCCGCAAGCACGTGCGTACCCCGCGCGGCACCCTGCCGCTGCGCGCCTTCTTCGCCTCGGGCATCGATACCGAGGGCGGTGGCGAGGCGTCCAGCACGGCCATCCAGGCGATGATCCGGCGCCTGATCGACGACGAGAACCCGCGCAAGCCGCTTTCTGACGCCAAGCTGGCTGACCTGCTCAAATCGTCGGGAATTCCAGTAGCGCGACGCACCGTGGCGAAGTATCGTGAAGCCATGAACATTTCCGCCTCGCACGAAAGGGTCAGAATCGCTTGACGCGCCGCCGCGCCCGGCGGAGAGGTTCATTGGCACATCCGAACACAGGAGAAACCCGATGCGCATCGAAACGTTTGGCAAAGATGTCGAAGTCACCCCGGCCCTGCAGTCCTATGTAGAGGAGAAGCTGGCCCGGATCGGCAAACACTTCGACCAGCACTGCGAAGCGCGGGTGACCCTCAAGCTGCAGAAGACAGAACACCACGTCGACGCCAGCCTCAACATTCCCGGCCAGACCCTGCACGCCGAGGCCAATGCCCAGACCATGTATGCCGCGATCGACCTGCTTGCGGACAAGCTTGACCGTCTGGTGATCAAGCACAAGGAGAAAAAACAGCAGCACGCACCGCTGCCGGTGGGCGACAATGGTGGCTGATCGCCACCGTTCCCCGCAGACATGCCCCTGACTGACCTCCTGGCGGCCGTGCAGACCCAGCTCTGCACGGCCACCGACCGCGACAGCGTCCTGCAGGCCGCCGCCGGGTTGCTGGCCTGCCGCCAGGCCAACGCCGAACAGATCTATCTGAACCTGTGCCAGCGCGAAGCGCTGGGCAGCACCGCGATCGGTCACGGTATCGCCATTCCCCACGGCCGCGCGCCAACCCTGGACCGCCCCCGCGGCGCCCTGCTGCGGTTGGCCACCCCGGTCGACTTCGGTGGCGACGAGCCGGTGGACCTGGTGTTCGCCATGGCCGTCCCCGCCCACTACACCCACCAGCACCTGATGCTGCTGTCCGAGCTGGCCGAGCTGTTTTCGGCGCCCGACATCCGCCAGGCCCTGCGCGAAGCGGGCGATGCCCGGGCGCTGCGCGAGGCGCTGGACATGACCCCACCTGCGAGTGCCGCATGAATACCAGCATCACCGCCCGTGAACTGTTCGAACAGCAGCGCGAGCGGCTGGGGCTGCGCTGGGCTGCCGGCAAGTCCGGCGAGAAGCGCGAGCTGGAGGCCGGCAACACGGTCTCGCGGCGTCCGTCGCTGGCCGGCTACCTCAATGCGATCTACCCCAACAAGGTGCAGATCCTGGGCACCGAGGAACTGTCCTGGCTGGATGCGCTGGAACCGCGCCAGCGCTGGGAGACCATCGAAAAGATCATGCAGTCGCACCCGCTGGCGCTGGTGCTGACCCGCAACCAGGCCTGCCCGGAAGACCTGCGCGCCGCTGCTGACGAATCCGGCACGCCGCTGTGGCTGTCGCCCAAGCGCGGCCACGAACTGCTGAACCATCTGTCCTACCACCTGGCGCGTACGCTGGCGCCGCGGGTGATCCTGCATGGCGTGTTCATGGAGATCTACTCCATCGGCGTGCTGATCACCGGAGAGGCCGGATCGGGCAAGAGCGAGCTGGCGCTGGAGCTGCTCAGCCGCGGCCACCGCCTGGTTGCCGACGATGCACCCGAATTCACCCAGATCGCGCCCGACGTGCTCGATGGCACCTGCCCCGAACTGCTGCAGGACCTGCTGGAAGTGCGCGGCCTGGGCGTGCTGAACGTGCGCGAGATGTTCGGCGATACGGCTGTAAAGAAGAACAAGTACCTTCGGCTGATCGTCCACCTGACCAAGCCGATGACCGAACCCACCCCGCATGGCTACGAGCGCCTGACCGGCGACTCGGGCACCCGCCATGTGCTGGACCTGGATGTACCGCTGATCACCCTGCCGGTGATGCCCGGCCGCAACCTGGCCGTGCTGACCGAGGCCGCGACCCGCCTGCACATCCTGCGCACCAAGGGCATCGACCCGGCGGCCATGTTCATCGCCCGCCACAGCAACCTGCTGGAACGGCGAACACCCTGATTCCCCTGTCCTTCGAAGAGCCTGTCCATGAGCACCGTCACCCCCTCCGCCCCGACCCTGATCATCGTCAGCGGCCTGTCCGGCTCGGGTAAATCCGTCGCCCTGAAGACCTTCGAGGACCAGGACTACTACTGCTCGGACAACCTGCCGATCAATCTGCTGCCCGACTTCGTGCGCAGCCTGCTGGCCAACCACGACGGCAGCGCACCACGCCGCCTGGCCGTAGGCATCGACGTGCGCGGCCAGGCCGACCTGAGCCAGCTGGGCGACTGGCGGCAGCTGGCCACCGATGCCGGCGTGGAAGTGAAGGTGCTGTTCTTCGAGGCGAGCGACGAGGCCGTGCTCAAACGCTACGCCGACACCCGCCGCCGCCATCCGCTGAGCCAGCTGGGCCTGTCGCTGCCCGAAGCCATCGCCCGCGAACGCGAGTTGACCGCACCGCTGCGCCGCGAGGCCGATGCGGTGATCGACACCAGCAGCCTCAACGTGCATCAGCTGCGGCGGCGGATCATCACCGAGTTCACGATGGACCATGCCACCGGCCTGTCGCTGCTGTTCGAATCGTTCGCCTACAAGCGCGGCGTGCCGGCCGAGGCTGACTTCGTGTTCGATGCGCGGGTGCTGCCCAATCCACACTGGGACCCGGATCTGCGTGCGCTGAGTGGCCGCGAACCGGGCGTGCGCGACTACCTGGAAGCGCAGCCGGACGTGCAGCGCTACCTGACCCAGCTGATGGATTTCCTCGATACCTGGCTGCCGAAGCTGGGGGATGGCACCCGCAGCTATGTGACCGTGGCCTTCGGCTGCACCGGCGGCAAGCACCGTTCGGTGTTCCTGGCCGAGCGCCTGGCCCGGCATGCCCGCGAGATGGGCTGGGAAGACGTGGCGACCTACCACCGCGAACAGGATTGAGGGGGTCGGCCGGGCTGCGCCCGGCACCCGCAGAGGCCACGTCAACGGCAAGAGCGGGATTACGTGGGATGGCGGGGCGGTGTGCTGTTGGTAGGTGTCGACCTTGGTCGACACTGTAGATCCACGCCATGCGTGGATGAGTCCCGGTCAGGCATCGAAAAACGGATGGGGTCGGATCCTTTTCCAACGGAAATGGGCTCTGACCCGAGCAACGCTGAATACGGGACACAGTGCCCCTCATCTGCTGCTATCGCCAATTCACCTTGACCTGTTAACGTGCAGTAATGACCTGTGGCATTCTCCTCGTAACACATCCCGGGGTCGGGACCGCCCTGCTAGACGTGGCGACCCGGCTCCTGCGGCAATTGCCGCTGAAAACCGAAGCTTTCGAAGTACCGTTCGACGCAGACCTGGACGCCCTGCTCCCGCTCGCCTCAGCCGCTCTGCGGCGGGTCGACAATGGTGAAGGCGTGCTGATCCTGACCGACCTGTACGGCGCCAGCCCCGCCAACCTTGCCGGGCAGCTGGCCCGGCTGGGGACCCCGGTTCGCCGGGTGTCGGCGCTGAGCCTGCCGATGTTGCTGCGGGTGATGAATTATCCGGAACAGGGACTGGATCAACTGCCCGCCACAGCCGCGGCGGGTACCCGTAATGGAGCGATAGTCGACGATGCTTGAACGAGAACTCACCGTGAGCAACCGCCTGGGCCTGCACGCCCGGGCCACCGCCAAGCTGGTGCAGACCCTGGCGCCGTTCCGCTGCAACGTGACCATGGCCGCCAAGGGCCGTGAGATCAACGCCAAGAGCATCATGGGCGTGATGCTGCTGGCCGCCGGCCAGGGCACCCCGGTCACGGTGCGCATCAACGGCGAGGACGAAGCCGCCGCGATGGAAGCGGTGGTCGGCCTGTTCGAACGCCGCTTCGACGAGGACAGCTGAGCGTGCCGCGCGCGCGCGCCGGCCAGGTCCCTTCCGGCCAGCGGCCGGTACAGCTGCTGGCCGGGCACGGTGCTGCCCGTGGCGCGGCGATGGGCCGGGCGCGGGTGCGCCTGCCACATGCGCTGGAAGTGGCCGAGCAGCGCGTCGCCGCCCATCAGGTCGAGGCCGAGCTGGCCCGCCTGCACCGCGCGGTGGATGCCGCGCGCACGGAAATGCACGAACTGCGGCAGCGCCTGCATGGCGCCCTGAACCAGGAAGTGGGCGAGTTCCTCGACCTGCATGCCCTGCTGCTGGACGACCCCGAGCTGTTGTTCGGGCTGGACGAACTGATCCGCAGCGGCCCCTACAGCGCCGGCTATGCGTTGCGCCTGCAGCGTGACCGCCTGGCCAAGGTCTTCGATGGCATGGACGATGCCTATCTGAAGAGCCGCATGGACGACCTCGACCATGTGATCGGCCGCATCCACGCCTTCCTGCAGCCCGAACGCCCGCCGGTGATGAAAGGCCTGGCCGGTGAAATCCTGGTCTGCGACAACATCGCGCCCTCCGAGCTTGCCCAGTTGCAGGCGCAGGGGGTGGTCGGCATCGTCACCGCCGCCGGCAGCGCGCTGTCGCACAGTGCGATCCTGGCGCGCAGCCTGCACCTGCCCTTGATCGTCAACGTGCCGCAGCTGCTCAGCCGCATCGCCGATGGCGACGTGCTGATCATCGATGGCGCCGACGGCAGCATCACCGCCAACCCGCAGGCCGACAACCTGCGCGACTACCGCGCGCGCCTGAAAGAACATGCGCGCGAGCAGCGCGAGCTCGGCCGCCTGCGCAGCAAACCCAGCCGTACCCGCGACCAGGTCGACATCGCCCTGCTGGCCAATGCCGAATCGCTGGAGGACGTCACCCAGGCGCATGCGCTGGGCGCGCAGGGGCTGGGCCTGTACCGCACCGAATTCCTGTTCCTGCAGCGCAACGAGCTGCCGGACGAAGAAGAACAGTTCCAGACCTACCGCGATGCCGCGTTGGGCATGAGCGGGCGACCGGTCACCATCCGCACGCTCGATCTGGGCGCGGACAAGGCCGACCGCACCGGCCTGACCCTGAGCAACGAAGAAAACCCGGCCCTGGGACTGCGCGGCGTACGCCTGTCGCTGGCACGGCCCAAGGTGGCCGACACCCAGCTGCGCGCGATCCTGCGCGCCTCGGCCTACGGCAAGCTGCGCGTGCTGGTGCCGATGGTCAGCACCCGCGAGGAACTGCTGGCGGTGCGCCGGCGCATGCTCAAGCTGACCGAACAGCTGCGCAGCGAAGGCCACATGGTGTCCGACCATGTGCCGCTGGGGGCGATGATCGAGGTGCCCGCTGCGGCGTTGGCGCTGGAGAGCTTCATCGACCTGGTCGACTTCCTGTCGATCGGCACCAACGACCTGGTGCAGTACCTGCTGGCCGCTGACCGCAACAACGAGGCACTGGGCGAGCTGTATTCGCCGCTGCATCCGGCCGTGCTGCGGTTGCTGCAGATGGTGATCGAGACCGGCGCGCGGCATCGCATTCCGGTGGCGGTCTGCGGTGAGATGGCCGGTGATGCACGGATGACTCCGCTGCTGCTGGCGCTGGGCCTGAGCGAATTCAGCCTGCACCCCGGCACACTGCTGGAGGTGCGCCGCGCGATCCGCGAGGCCGACCTGGCCGCGCTGCGCGCGCGCGCACCGAAGCTGCTGGCCGCACGCGACCGCCGCGCGATCGAGCGCTGGCTGGCGCTGGTGGCGGATACGCCCTGAGCGCCAAGGGTAGTGCCGGCCGCTGGCCGGCAACCTCATGGCCTTCGATGGGGACGCTTGCCGGCCAGCGGCCGGCACTACCACC
>NZ_JAWIRT010000006.1:20804-173814 GCF_036320045.1 Stenotrophomonas sp. SMYL20
TTGGGGGGGCCCGCCGCGGGCCCGCACCCCCGGGGGCCGCGGGGGGGCCCCCCCCCCGCCCCGCGCCCGCCACTACCACCGCCCGGCGGCTATGCGTTGAAACATCCCCTTGCGATAATGACGCGCTGAACACCCCTGTTGCCGCATCCTTGCCGGGATCGCGGCTTTTCTTATCCCGCGGGAGCTGCGATGGCTGAAGCTGTACGCCACGACAAGACTGCGCGCCAACTGCGGATGCTGTCCGACGCACTGGACAGCGGTCGGCTGGGCCCGGTGCGCCGCCTGGTCAACACCCTGGCCCCGGCCGAGATCGGCAACCTGCTCGAATCGCTGCCGCCGGGCAAGCGCGAGGTGGTCTGGGGCCTGGTCGATCCGGAAGATGACGGTGAGGTGCTGGTCCACGTCGGCGACGACGTGCGCGAGAGCCTGCTCGCCGACATGGACCCGGACGAGATCATCGCCGCGGTCGAAGACCTGGACATCGACGATCTGGCCGACCTGGTCGAAGATCTGCCGGACACGGTCATCGACGAAGTCCTCAAGTCGATGGACCGCGAGAACCGCGAGCGCCTGGAGCAGGTGCTGTCCTACCCCGAGGACAGCGCCGGCCGCCTGATGAACCCGGACGTGGTGACCGTGCGCGCCGACGTCAACGTTGACGTGGTGCTGCGCTACCTGCGCCTGCGTGGCGAACTGCCCGACCACACCGACCACCTGTTCGTGGTCAGCCGGCGCCATCAATACCTCGGCCGGGTGTCGCTGGCGGCACTGGTGACCCACGAGGACACCACCCCGATCAACCGCCTGATCGACGACGAGCAACCGGCGATCGATGTCGGCGAAAGCGACCAGGAAGTCGCCCGCCAGTTCTCCGACCATGACTGGATCTCCGCGCCGGTGGTGGACGACAACAACATCCTGGTCGGCCGCATCACCATCGATGACGTGGTCGACATCATCCGTGGACAGGCCGAGCACCAGGCGCTGGGCGCCGCCGGCCTGGACGAGGACGAGGATCTGTTCAGCCCGGTCTGGCGCGCCATGCGCCGCCGCCTGATGTGGCTGTCGGTCAATCTGTGCACGGCATTCCTGGCGTCCAGCGTGGTCGGCCACTTCGAGGGCACCATCGACAAGCTGGTGGCGCTGGCGGTGCTGATGCCGATCGTTGCGGGCCTCGGAGGCAACGCCGGCACCCAGGTGCTGGCGCTGATGGTGCGCGGCCTGGCGCTGGGCCAGGTGGGCGCCTCCAACGCGCGCACGCTGCTGTGGAAGGAAGTGCGGGTCGCCTTGTTGAACGGCGTGATGCTGGGCTCGGTACTGGGCCTGATCGTATTGGCCTGGTTCCATTCACCCGGACTGTCGGCGGTGATCGCCATCGCGCTGACCTGCAACCTGCTGTTCGCCGCGTTGGCCGGCGTGCTGGTGCCACTGACCCTGAAACGCTTCGGCTTCGACCCGGCGCTGGCCAGCGGCATCTTCCTGACCGCCGTGACCGACTCGATGGGCTTCTTCACCTTCCTCGGCCTGGCCACCCTGGTGCTGCTGCACTGACCGCATAAAGGATCGGGCCCCGCCAAGCGGGGCTCGGACCCCACTCAACGGGAACACCCATGGCAACAACGATAGAAAACTACTTCCAGCCCGGCTGGCGCGACCAGCAGCACACCTGCCCGGCCTGCGAATGGAAGGGCAGCTCGCGTGCCATGGAGATGGAGCTGGACGAGGACGCCACCGAGTACGACTGCCCGGTCTGCGAGAACCCGCTGCTGGTGGTGCTGCACCCGGATATGGCGCAGGTGCAGGCTGCGGCCGCCGAAGGCAATGCCGAGGCCCAGGAGCAGCTGGACATCATCGCCAGCTTCCCGCGCCCGCAGTGACGCGGCGCACGATGCCGGGCCGACGTTGGCGGACTACGATGCAGGCGTTCTCGCCGCTTCGGAAAACCCCATGGTCCGTTTGCTGTCGCGCTGGCTGCCATTGCTGGCCCTTCTGATGATGAGCGGTTGCACTTCGCTGCCGGACAGCGCGCGCGGTCGCTTCGAAGCACGTGCGGTGAAGGTGGATGGGCACACGGCTTACTACCAGGTGTTCATTCCCGCGGGCCTGCAGGCCCGCAGCCCTGGTGGGCAGACGCCCGCAACCTCCACCGTCCCGGTCATCCTGTTCCTGCACGGTTCGGGCGAGCGCGGCGCCGATGGCATCAAGCAGACCCACGCCGGGCTGGGGCCTTATCTGCGCGAGCATCCCGACTTCCCTGCCCTGGTGGTGTTTCCACAGGTACCGGGCCATGAGGAATGGAGCGGCCGCAACAACCGTGCGGCCGTTGCCGCGCTGGACGCGACGATCGCCGAGTTCGGCGCCGACCCGGCACGGCAGTACCTGACCGGCATGTCGATGGGCGGCTACGGCAGCTGGAACATCGCCCTGGACGACCCGCGCCGCTTTGCCGCGATCGTGCCGGTGTGCGGTGCCGTGCTGGCACCACGCGCAAAGCGCCCGACCCTGTTCGTCGAGCAGGTCGCCCAGGAAACCGATCCGTATGCCGTGATCGCGCAGCGCCTGCAGCACACGCCGATCTGGATCTTCCACGGCGCGCTGGATGACGTGGTGCCACCGGATGACGACCGCAGGCTGCATGCCGCATTCCAGAGCGCCAACGCACGCGATGTGCGCTACACCGAGTACCCGGAAGGCAATCACAATGCCTGGGACGCTACCTACGCCGACCCGGCAATGTGGGCGTGGCTGTTCGCGCAGAAGCGCTGAACCGCAGTTTCTGCTGGGAAACAACTGTTGGTGGATGCCTACCCGTTGCTCGGCTTGGGTATTGGTGGATGCCTACCGTTGCTCGGCTTGGGTATTGGTGGACGCCTACCGTTGCTCGGCTTGGGTATTGGTGGGTGCCGACCGTTGGTCGGCTTGGGTATTGGTGGGTGCCGACCGTTGGTCGGCACTATCTCTCCGCCTCGGGGTAATCCATTGCTTGGTACCTCCCATCGATCTCCCATCGGCACCAGGCATACGGATACTCTCCCACGCAGCTCACCAAGTTCGCCCTGACCGGGTTGGCGACGATGTACATCGCATGGCGAAACAGTGATTCTTCAGAACGAATGGCATGATCGTGATAGCTCGATTGCCAGAATGGTCCTGTCCTGCCCAGCATGCGGTTGATCCGCAATGCACTGCTCGATTTGAATCGTTGCATGATGTAGTCCAGCGAGAACGCACGGAGCTCCACAAGCCAATGGATGTGGTCCGGCATGACTACATAGGCAAGTGAGTACGTCAGGCCTTCAGTATCAAGGCGACGGACCACGTCCATCACCAACTGCGCCGCTGTGGCATCGTCGAAGTAGCGTCGACGCCCCTGGGTGACGGTCGTCAGGATGTAGGATTGCCCGATCCGGGAATGGCGGCCAAGCCTCAGGCGTGCGCGGTTCATGGGTACAAGCGTGTGCCTGCCGACCGCCTTCTTCTATCGGGCAACCCCATCAGTCCAGGTAGGCCCGTAGCTATTCAATGTCTGAGCCCGGCACTTCACGGGACTGATGGTTCTGTGCCGACCAACGGTCGGCACCCACCCAGACAGTTCAAGGTGAATCCCTTTTGTGCCGACCAACGGTCGGCACCCACCAAAGTGGTCAGCCCAGCAGCGTTTCCAGCACGGCCATGCGCACGGCGACGCCGTTGGCGACCTGGCGCAGTACCCACGACTGCGGGCCGTCGGCCACTTCGTCGGTCACTTCCACGCCACGGTTGATCGGACCCGGGTGCAGCACCGCGGCATCCTTGCCAGCGCGGGTCAGGCGTTCGTTGGTCAGTCCGTACTGGGCGTGGTACTGCTCCAGCGACGGCACCAGGCCTTCTTCCATGCGCTCGCGCTGCAGGCGCAGCATCATCAGCGCGTCGACGCCTTCCAGCATCGCGTCGAAGTCATCGCCGACCACGCAGCCCTTCAGGGTCTCGTCGTCCGGCAGCAGCGACTGCGGGCCGCACACGCGGATCTCGCCCACGCCCAGCGTGCGCAGCGCATGCAGGTCGGTGCGGGCTACGCGCGAGTGCTTCACATCGCCGACGATCACCACCTTCAGCTTCGAGAAATCCGGGCCCTTGGCCTGGCGCAGGGTCAGCATGTCCAGCAGGCCCTGGGTCGGGTGCGAGCTGCGGCCGTCGCCGGCGTTGATCAGTGCGGTGCCCTCACCCGCGGCGTCGGCCAGCGCGGCCACGGCGCCATCATCCGGGTGGCGCACCACGAAGCCGCGCACGCCCATTGCTTCCAGGTTGCGCAGCGTGTCGCAGGCGGTTTCGCCCTTGCGCGTGGACGAGGTCGAGGCATCGAAGTTCAGCACGTCGGCGCCCAGGCGCTGCGCGGCCAACTGGAACGAACTGCGGGTGCGCGTGGACGGTTCGAAGAACAGCGTGCACACCGCCGAACCGGCCAGCACGTGGCGCTTGTTGCCAACGCGGCCGACCGCGGCATCGCGGATCTGTCCCGCCCGGTCAAGCAGCTGCAGCAGGGTTTCGCGTGGCAGGCCCTCCAGGGTCAGCAGGTGGCGCAGGCGTCCGGAGGCATCGATTTGCTGTGCAGTCATGGCGGGAGTCGGGCAGTCAGGGAATGGGGGTGGCGTCGTCCGGCGACGACAGCCAGCGGTCGATGATCACCGCCGCGGCCACGGCATCGAGGGCGGCCGCATCACGGCGGCGCTTGCGCCCTTCGGCGCGCTCGACAGCGAAGCGGCGGGCAGCCTCGACCGAGCTGGAACGCTCGTCGATCATCACCACCGGCAGCTTGAAGCGTTCCCGCAGCTGGCGGGCGAAGCCCTGCGCGCGCTTGCGGTTGGGCTGGTCCTGGCCGTCCAGGGTCAGCGGGTCGCCGACCACCAGGCCGTCGGGCTTCCATTCCTTGAGCAGGCGTTCGATCGCGGTCCAGTCCGGGCCATTGCCGTGCACATCGACCACGGCCACCGCGCGCGCATGCGCGGCGAAGGCACTGCCGATGGCCACGCCGATCCGCCGCGAGCCGACATCGAAACCCAGGACCGTGCCGTCACGACGGATGGCCGGGACAGCAGGATCCGGCGCGGGCGTGATGGGCTCAGACATGGCCGCTGTAGTCGGTCAGCCGGAACAGGTCCACGCCGATGCGCGAGGCCGCACCCTGCCAGCGTTGCTCCAGCGGCAGCTGGAACACCAGTTCGGCATCGGCCGGCACGGTCAGCCAGCTGTTCTCGGACAGCTCGCTTTCCAGCTGCCCTGCGCCCCACCCTGCACAGCCGAGGGTGACCACGGCATTGGCCGGGCCTTCGCCACGCGCCATCGCTTCGAGGATGTCGCGCGAGGTGGTCAGGTACAGGCCGTCGCCCACGGTCAGGCTGGAATCCCATGCGCGCGCGTCGTCATGAATGACGAAGCCGCGCTCGGGATGCACCGGGCCGCCATTGAGCACCATGCGCGCCTGCAGGTCGCCATCACCGGTGGTGATGTCCATCTGCGCGAGCACTTCACCCAGCGTGTATTCGGAAGGCTGGTTGACCAGTACGCCCATCGCCCCGTTCTCATCGTGCTGGCAGATCAGCGCGACGCTGCGGGCAAAAGTCGCGTCGAGCAGCGACGGCAGCGCGACGAGCAGGTGATCGGCGAGGGAGGTCGGCGTTACAGGCATGCGCCCATTCTACCTGCTGGGGGCGGGATGGTCGCGCGATGGCGCCGAACGGCGATGGGCTAGGATGGCGCTTTGCCATGGAAGGTCTTCGATGCAGTCTTCATCGCCCCTGACCCTGCCGGCACGCAGCGCCATCGTCCTGCTTGCCCTGCTGCAGGGTCTCATGCTGTATGCCGCGCAGGAGCTGTCCGACGCGTGGCCGTTCCGCGATATCGGCTGGCGTTACTGCTGGTATGCCTGGGCGCTGGCCATTCCGAGCGCGGTGGCGCTGAGCCTGGTCGAGCTGGGCCAGCGCCGACTGTGGCTGCAGGCCGTGCTCGGCTCGGCGGTGGTGCTGGCGCTGGCCGCCTGGATCGGCTGGAACCTCAATGGCGAGACCGCACTGGAATCGGGCGCGTTGCAGGTTCCGTTGACCCTGGGCATTGCCGTGGCGGTGTTCGTGGCGCTGCCCTGGTGGCAGTTCCAGCTGCAGCATGGGCACTGGCGCGCCAGCTATCCCGAGCTGTTCGAGCGCGCCTGGCAGAACGGCCTGACCCTGGCGCTGGCGACGCTGTTCACCGGGTTGACTTGGCTGCTGTTGTGGCTGTGGGCGGCACTGTTCCAACTGCTGGAAGTGAATGTCTTCCGCGATCTGTTCCGCCAGGATGCATTCATCGCGCTGGCCACCGGCAGCCTGGCCGGCTTCGGCGTGCTGATCGGGCGCACCCGGCACCGCGCGATCCAGATCACCCGCCAGGTGCTGTTCGCGATCTGCCGCGGGCTGCTGCCGCTGCTCTCGTTCATCGCCGTATTGTTCGTGCTGAGCCTGCCGCTTACCGGGCTGGAGCCGCTGTGGAAGACCCGTTCAGCCGCCAGCCTGCTGGTGGTGGTGTCGCTGCTGCTGGTGACGTTCACCAATGCGGTCTACCAGCAGGGGGAAGACAGTGCACCCTACCCCCTGGTACTGCGAAGGCTGGTCGAGGCCAGCCTGCTGACACTGCCGGTGTACGCCGCGTTGGCGCTGTATGCATTGGGCCTGCGCGTGACGCAGTACGGCTGGACCGTGGACCGGTTCTGGGCGGTACTCGTCGCATTGGCCGTGGCCGGCTATGCCGTGGGCTATGCGCTGGCGGTGCTGCGCCGGCAGAGCCGCTGGTTGCAGATGCTGGAGCCGGTCAACCGCTGGATGTGCTGGGCGGTGCTGGCACTGGCATTGCTGGGCAACTCGCCGCTGCTGGATCCGGTGCGGCTGACCCTGTCCAGCCAGCTGGCGCGCCTGCGTGCGGATCCGCCGGCGATCACCAGTAGCGACGTCAACGTGCTGCGCTTCGATCTTGGGCGCCGTGGCGTGCAGGCGCTGCGCGAGTTGCAGCGTGATCCAGCCATCACCACCGATGCCAACGCGCCACAGGTGATCGCTGCAGCACTGGCACGTACCTCACGCTGGGACGACGGCCACCGCCTCGACAAGGGGCCGCAGGATGTCGCTGCCCTGCAGCGCGCGCTGAAGCTGGCCAAGGGATCCAGCTCGCCACCGGACGACTGGTGGCAGGCATTGGCCACCCGCGCGATCAATGGCGAATCCTGCGCCCAGAGCGAGCGCGACTGCCTGATCGTGCACCGCGACCTGGACGGCGATGGCACCGGCGAAGTGCTGCTGTGCGAGCTGTACACCCACCGTGGGCCGGACTGCGTGCTGTATGCACGTGGCAGGGATGCCCACTGGCGCCGGGCCGGTTCGCTGTTCGGCACTGTCAGCGGCCAGGCCGAAGCCATCAACCAGGCCCTGCGTGATGGCGAGCTCACTCTCGAACCGCCGCGCTGGCCGATGCTGTCCATCGGCGGGCGCCCCGCGGTGGCCATCGATCCCGAACCCGAATCCAACGAGTCTTCTCCATGAGCGGTTACTGCCTCATCGCCCCGGGCCATCCGGTGCACGACTACTACCACGCCAACGAATACGGCTTCCCGCAGCGTGACGAGCGCGAGCTGTTCGAGCGGCTGGTGCTGGAGATCAACCAGGCCGGGCTGAGCTGGGAGACCATCCTGAAGAAGCGCGAGGGCTTCCGCGCGGCCTATGACGGCTTCGATGTGGATCGGGTTGCAGCCTACGCCGAGCAGGACATCGAACGCCTGCTGTCGGACGCGGGCATCATCCGCAACCGGCTGAAGGTGCTGGCGGCGATCCACAACGCGCAGGTGATCCAGCAGCTGCGGGCCAACCACGGCAGCTTCGCGGCGTGGCTGGACGCGCACCACCCGCGCAGCAAGGCCGACTGGGTGAAGCTGTTCAAGAAGACCTTCCGCTTCACCGGCGGCGAGATCACCGGCGAGTTCCTGATGAGCCTGGGCTACCTGCCCGGTGCGCATGCCGAGGACTGCCCGGTGCATGCGCGGCTGCTGACGCTGTCACCACCGTGGTTGCAGGCCTCCCGGTAGCGCCGGCCGCTGGCTGGCAGCCTCGGAACGCCTCAGGTGTTGCCGGCCAGCGGCCGGCACTACCGTCGAATCGTCACACGCCCATGTAGCGGCCCGGGCGGTGGTTGAACATCAGCACCAGGCTGAGCACCACCGCGCCGATCGCCGAGTACAGCACCTTCGACGGCGACAACACGAAGAAGGCGGCCACCATCAGGCAGGCGTCGTAGGACATCTGCACCTTGCCCGCGCTCCAGCCGCGGGTGCGCTGCAGGTACACCGCCAGGATACCGATACCACCGAGGCTGGCACGGTGGCGGATGAAGAACAGGATGCCCAGGCCGGACAACGCACCGCCCACGATCGCCGAATACAGCGGGTTGATGTGCGAGAAGTCGATCCAGCGCGGCAGCAGGTCGGTCAGCACGCCACAGGCGGTGACCGCAGCGAAGGTCTTCAAGGTGAATTCCCAGCCCATGCGACGCAGCGCCACCCAGTAGAACGGCAGGTTGACCAGCACGAACACCAGGCCGAAGTTCCAGCCCATCGCGTAGTGCAGCAGGAACGCCATGCCGGCCATGCCGCCGATCATCAGCCCACCCTTGGCGAAGATGGCCAGGCCCAGCGAGGCCACCATCGTGGCCAGCACCATGCCCTGCACGTCCTCGGCAATCGAGTGGCGCAGCGCTTTTTCGTCAGCGGTGGTGCCGGCGCTGTCGGGCGGTGGGGTCAGCGGACCAGCGGTGACCAGGTGGCCGTCAGCGTCGTCGCACGGCGCGGAGCCATGGGCGGGAAGAGACATACGGGTGGGGGAACAGCAGGTGGGGAGCGATATTAGACACGATCTGCATGACAGTTGCAGATGAAATCGTTCAGCTGCGCTCGCCCATTCAGATTATTTCGGAGGCGTCACCGGCAGCACGGCCAGCATGTCCTCGCCATCGTCGTCCATGCCGGTCTCGACGAACCCGAAGCTGCCGTAGAAGGCGCCGGCCACCGGATTGCGCGGGTTGTAGCAGATCTCGATCTCGGCCAGCCCGGGCGTGGCCCGGATCTGCGCCAGCGCCAGTTCCAGCGCGCGGCGCCCGATGCCTCGCCCCTGCCAACGCTGGTCGACCATGAAGCGCCAGATCGAGATGCGCTGCGGCGTCTCCGGCACCCACATGAAGAACCCGACCAGCTCGCCATCGGCCTGGATGGCGCGGGTCTGGTAGCCCGGATGGAATGCTGCCTGCACCAGCGACCAGGTGTTGCCGGCGACGAAATCCTGCTGCGCCTCACTGACCTCGAGGTCGCACACGGCTTCGTAGTTGTCGACGGTGATCGCGTCCAGCGTGACCTGCATGAGGGCGTCCTGCCTCGGGATGAACGCCCAGTCTGCCTGACCCCGGAGGCCGTGTAGCCTGACCCCCACACGGCCGTTCAGCGCCGGGTTGCCTGCTCAGCCCTTTCCGGCCAGATGGTGCGCCACCAACGCATTGGCATGGCCGTGGCCCACCCCATGCTCGCTTTTCAGGAAGCTGACCAGTTCCATGTGTTTCAGGCCCTTCTTGCCCGCCAGCAGGCCGAACCAGTGCGTCACCGGTTGCCCGTAGGTCTTCTCGATGGAGGGGAAGTACGAGGCCGGGCCTTTCGGCTTGGTGTCAGTGCTCATGTGGAAGCTCCTTGCATTGGATGTACGGGTACGACGAACCGGGGAGCCGGAAATCGACAGATCCGTTCAATCCGGGAGCCGTATCATCCCTTCATGCCCCGTGAAAACCTCAACGACCTGCAGGCCTTCGTCCACGTTGCCCGCGAAGGCAGCTTCACCAGGGCCGCCGCCCAGCTGGGTGTCTCCCAGTCCGCGCTCAGCCATGCCATGCGTGGCCTGGAAGAGCGCCTCGGCGTGCGCCTGCTGACTCGTACCACCCGCAGCCTGTCCACCACCGAAGCCGGTGCGCGCCTGCTCGAGACCCTCGCCCCGCGCCTGGCCGAGATCGAGGACGAACTGGCCGCACTGGCCGAGTACCGCGAACGCCCGGCCGGCACCATCCGCATCAATGCCACCGGCCATGCCGCCGAATACATCGCCTGGCCGCGGCTGGCGCCATTGCTGCAGCAGTATCCGGACCTGAAGGTGGAACTGGCTGCCGACTACGGGCTGGCCGACATCGTCGCCGAGCGCTACGACATCGGTATCCGCCTCGGCGAACGGCTGGCGCGCGACATGATCGCGGTACCGGTCAGCCCACCGCTGCGCATGCGCGTGGTCGGTGCGCCCAGCTACTTCCGCCAGCATGTGGTGCCACGGCATCCGCACGACCTGGCCAACCACAACTGCATCACCCTGCGCCTGCCTACGCATGGCGGACTGATGCCGTGGGATTTCGGCCAGGACGGCAACGAACTGAGCGTGCGCGTGACCGGTCAGTGGACCTTCAACACCATGGGCATGACCCGCGCGGCTGCACTGGCCGGCAGCGGGCTGGCCTGGCTGCCGGAAGACCAGGTGCAGCCGATGCTGGACGATGGCCGGCTGCAGTCGGTGCTGGACGATTGGTGCCCGCACTTCGATGGCTACTACGCGTATTACCCGTCACGCCGCCACGTCACCGTGGCGATGCGCACGGTGCTCGATGCGTTGCGCGGGCCGATGGCTGGATGAGCTGAGGAGTGCGGACCAACGGTCCGCACCCACCTGGTGATCAGCCCTTGGCCTGCGCGGCGCGCTGCGCGTTGTAGCGCTCACCGACAATCGACACTTCATCCAGCGCCTGCGCGATGCGTTGCAGTTCCTCCGGCGCCAACTGCAGGTCGGCCGCGCCCAGGTTTTCTTCCAGGCGATGGATCTTGGTGGTGCCCGGAATCGGCACGATCCACGGTGCCTGCGCCAGCAGCCAGGCCAGCGCTACCTGCGCCGGCGTCGCGCCACGTGCGGCAGCGATCGTGCTGATGCGGTCAACCAGCGCCTGGTTGGCACGACGCGCCTCCACTTCAAAACGCGGTACGGTGTTGCGGAAGTCGTTGGCGTCGAAGGTGGTATCGGCGTTGATCGCGCCGGTCAGGAAGCCACGGCCGAGCGGGCTGAACGGCACGAAACCAATGCCCAGTTCCTGCAACGTCGGCAACAGTTCGCGCTCCGGCTCACGCCACCACAGCGAGTACTCGCTCTGCACGGCGGCCACCGGCTGCACTGCATGGGCGCGACGCACGGTGGCGGCACTGGCCTCGGACAGGCCGAAGTGGCCGACCTTGCCTTCGGCGATCAGGTCGCGCACGGTACCGGCCACATCCTCGATCGGCACGTTGGGGTCGACGCGGTGCTGGTAGAACAGGTCGATATGGTCGGTGCGCAGGCGCTTGAGGCTGGCCTCCGCCACCGCGCGGATGTTCTCGGGACGGCTGTCCAGCCCGGTATCGACGCGCGCATCCTTGAAGCCGAACTTGGTGGCGATCACCAGCCTGTCGCGGTACGGCGCCAGCGCCTCGCCGAGCAGGTCTTCGTTGGTGTAGGGGCCATACACTTCGGCGGTGTCGAAGAAGGTCACGCCACGCTCGACGGCGGCCTGCAGCAGGGCGATGCCCTGACTGCGCTCCACCGGTTGGCCGTAGCCATGGCTCAGGCCCATGCAGCCCAGGCCGAGGGCGGAAACCTTCAGGCCACCGCGGCCGAGTTCACGTGTCTGCATCGTCGTGCTCCAAAGGGGGAGCGCTGACGATACGCCTGCAGAGCCCACGGATTGAATGGGCAGCATTGCAGTTGGTCATGACTGGAATTCATCAATACGCGCAGCCGCCCGCCCGTAGCGTCGAGCTTGCTCGACTCGACAAGAACAGTCGAGCAGGCTCGACGCTACGGAACACCCAGGTCACCGGATCTCGGAAATCTCCACGCCATCCAGCCCCTGCGACAGGGTGCGGGCGTCGCCGCCCTGGCTGAGCTTGATGCGCAGGCGCACTTCGTTCTGCGAATCGGCGTAGCGCAGCGCGTCCTCGTAGCTGATCTCGCCCGCCTGGTACAGCTCGAACAGGCTCTGGTCGAAGGTCTTCATGCCCAGCTGGACCGAGTCCTTCATCACTTCCTTCAGCTTGTGGATCTCGCCGTCGCGGATGTAGTCCTGCACCAGCGGCGTGCCCAGCAGGATCTCCATCGCCACCTTGCGCGAGCGGCCATCGGGCGACGGCACCAGCTGCTGCGCGACCACGCCCTTGAGGTTCAGCGACAGGTCCATCAGCAGCTGGTTGCGGCGGTCTTCCGGGAAGAAGTTGACGATGCGGTCCATCGCCTGGTTGGCGTTGTTGGCATGCAGGGTGCACAGCACCAGGTGGCCGGTTTCGGCAAACGCGATGGCGTGGTCCATGCCTTCGCGGGTACGCACCTCGCCGATCATGATCACGTCCGGCGCCTGGCGCAGGGTGTTCTTCAACGCGGCTTCCCAGCTGTCGGTATCGATGCCGACTTCGCGCTGGGTGATGATGCAGCCCTCGTGCTTGTGCACGAATTCGATCGGGTCTTCGATGGTGATGATGTGGCCAGTCGAGTTCTGGTTGCGGTAACCGATCATCGCCGCCAGCGAGGTCGATTTACCGGTACCGGTGGCACCGACGAACAGGATGATGCCGCGCTTGGTCATCGCCAGCGTCTTGATGATCGGCGGCAGGCTCAGCTCTTCCACGGTCGGAATGCGCGTCTCGATGCGACGCAGCACCATGCCGACCTGGTTGCGCTGGTAGAAGCAGCTCACGCGGAAGCGGCCGACGCCGGACAGGCCGATGGCGAAGTTGCACTCGTGGGTCTTCTCGAATTCCTCGCGCTGCGCCGGGGTCATCACGTTGAGGACCAGGTCGCGGCTCTGCTGCGGCGTGAGCGGGGTCTGCGTGATCGGCGAGATCTTGCCGTTGACCTTCATCGCCGGCGGCATGCCGGCGGTGATGAACAGGTCCGAGGCACGCTGGTGCGCCATCAGCTTGAGGAACGAAGTGAAATCGATGGTGGTCGCGGTGGTGTTCACGGCGGGCTCCCAATGGGGCATGTACCAGGAAACGGTCGGAGGCGGAAACGGCGCGGAAACGGCGGCGCACTGGCGCACGCCGTCCCGTTGCGGCCCCGCCTTACTCGAACAGGCGCTTGTCCTTGGCGTAGTCGCGGGCCTGGTTGCGGGTGATCAGGCTGCGCTTGACCAGGTCCTGCAGGTGCTGGTCCAGGGTCATCATGCCGTACTGCTGGCCGGTCTGGATGGCCGAATACATCTGCGCCACCTTGTCCTCGCGGATCAGGTTGCGGATGGCCGGGGTGCCGACCATGATTTCCCACGCAGCGGTACGGCCGCCACCGACCTTCTTCAGCAGCGCCTGCGAGATCACCGCACGCAGCGATTCGGACAGCATCGAACGCACCATCGGCTTTTCGCCGGCCGGGAACACGTCGATGATACGGTCGATGGTCTTGGCCGCCGAGCTGGTGTGCAGAGTGCCGAACACCAGGTGGCCGGTTTCCGCGGCGGTCAGTGCCAGGCGGATGGTTTCCAGGTCACGAAGTTCGCCGACCAGGATGATGTCCGGGTCTTCACGCAGTGCCGAGCGCAGCGCTTCGTTGAAGCCATGCGTATCGCGGTGCACTTCGCGCTGGTTGATCAGGCACTTCTGCGAGGTGTGCACGAATTCGATCGGATCCTCGACGGTGAGGATGTGGCCGTATTCGTTTTTGTTGATGTAGTCGATCATCGCCGCCAGCGTGGTCGACTTGCCCGAGCCGGTCGGGCCGGTCACCAGGATCAGGCCCTGCGGCTGCTGGATCACTTCGCGGAACAACGGCGGGCAGGCCAGGTCCTCGAGGGTGAGCACCTCGGACGGAATGGTACGGAACACCGCACCGGCGCCGCGGTTCTGGTTGAACGCGTTGACACGGAAGCGCGCCAGCGACGGGATCTCGAAGGAGAAGTCCACTTCGAGGAATTCCTCGTAATCGCGGCGCTGCTTGTCGGACATGATGTCGTACACCAGCGCGTGGACCTGCTTGTGGTCCAGGGCTGGGATGTTGATCCGGCGCACGTCGCCGTCCACGCGGATCATCGGCGGCAGGCCTGCGGACAGGTGCAGGTCGGACGCTTTGTTCTTTACGGAAAACGCCAACAGCTCGGCGATATCCATGAGCGGCTACTCCCCAATAACGGCTTCGACTGGAAGGATCTTTCCCCGGGCGGCAGTATAGCCTCCTGATTCAACGGAACGCGTTACGTGGCCACTCCCCTGCCCCAGATCCTGAGCAACCTGCACGCCGCCGCCGAGGCCGCTGGCAGGCCCGACCCACGCCTGCTGGCGGTGTCCAAGACCCAGCCGGCCGAGGCCGTGGCCGCGCTGGCCGCACAGGGCCAGCACGCCTTCGGCGAGAACTACGTGCAGGAAGCACTGGCCAAGATGCAGGCGCTGCAGCACCTGGCGCTGGAATGGCACCTGATCGGCCACCTGCAGTCGAACAAGGCCGATGCCGTGGCCAGCCATTTCGACTGGGTGCAGAGCGTGGACCGTTCCAAGCTGGTGACCGCGCTGGCACGCCATCGCCCAGCCGCGCGTGGCCCGCTGAACGTACTGATCCAGGTCAACATCGACGATGAATCCAGCAAGCATGGCTGTGCACCGGAAGAAGTGGATGCACTGGCCGCCGCGATTGCCGCCGAACCCAGCCTGCGCCTGCGTGGCCTGATGGCGATTCCCGCACCGTGGCCGGAAGCGGAGCGCCGTCGGGATGCATTCGTGCGCATGCGCACACTTTTCCAGTCGCTGGCTGCCCAGCACGCGCGGATCGACACGCTGTCGATGGGCATGAGCAGCGACTACGCCGAAGCCATCGCCGAGGGTGCCACCCTGGTGCGCATCGGCACCGCCCTGTTCGGCGCCCGCCCGGGCCCGGCCTGATTTTCCAAGGAGACTTCCATGGCAGCTGATTCCATCACCTTCATCGGCGGCGGCAACATGGCCCGCAGCCTGATCGCCGGCCTGATCCGCCAGGGCGTGCCTGCCGCGCACATCCACGTGGCCGAACCGGTGGCCGCACTCCGCGAGTCACTGGCTGCCGACTTCGGCGTGCAGGTGCACGACAACGCCGCCGATGCCGCCGCGCACGGCCGCACCTGGCTGCTGGCGGTGAAGCCGCAGGTGCTGCGCGATGTGTGCCAGTCGCTGCAGGCGCTGGCGCAGGCGAACCGGCCACTGGTGGTGTCGATCGCCGCCGGCATCACCAGCGCGCAGCTGGAACGCTGGCTGGGCGGCAATCTGCCGGTGGTGCGCGCGATGCCGAACACCCCGGCTCTGCTCGGCGCCGGCGTGACCGGCCTGTATGCCACGCCATCGGTGGATGCACAGCAGCACGCGCGCGCCGAACAGGTGCTGGCCAGTGCCGGGCGCACGGTGTGGATCGACAGCGAGTCGCTGATGGATTCGGTGACTGCCGTATCCGGCAGCGGGCCGGCCTATGTGTTCCTGCTGGCCGAAGCGATGGAAGCGGCAGGTATCGCCCAGGGCCTGCCGGCCGACGCTGCGCGTGCGCTGGTGGTGCAGACCCTGCTGGGAGCCTCGCGCATGCTTGATGAGGCCGGTGAAAGCCCGGCCGAGCTGCGCCGTCGCGTGACCTCGCCGAACGGCACCACCCAGGCCGCGATCGAGAGCTTCCAGGCCGGTGGTTTCGAGGCGCTGGTGGACACCGCGCTGCGCGCCGCGCAGGTACGTGGGCAGGAACTGTCTGCGGCGAATGATTGATCCCGATGTGTGCCGACCAACGGTCGGCACCTACCATCATCCACGCATGGCGTGGATGTTCATTGCCCCAATGTGGCCATGACGAAATCGACGAAGCACTGCAACCGCGGGCGCGGCCGTCGATCCGGCAGGTAGATCAGATGCATGGGCCGCGGTTCGGGCAGGTAGTCGCGCAGCAGCGGCTTCAACCGCCCGGCCGCGATTTCGCCGCCCAGCAGCGCGGTCGGCTGCAGCACCAGCCCTGCGCCGGCCACGGCGGCCTCGCGCAGTGCAACACCGTCGTTGCAGGTCAGCCGCGCCTCCCAGTCCACCTGTTCGCCGTTGGCCAACTGCCAGCCATGGCCGCCGCGCCAGGCCAGGTGGCTCAGGCAATCATGCCCCTGCAGATCCGCGGGCGTGCGCGGCGTGCCGCGCCGGCGCAGGTAGGACGGTGCCGCACACAGGCTCATTGCATACGGCGGCAGCGGCCGCGCCACCACCTCCTGCGATGGCAGCGGCCCGACCCGGATCGCCACGTCGAAGCCATCCTCGATCAGGTCCACGCGGCGGTTGCTCAGGTCCAGCTCGATGTTCAACTGCGGCTGCGCGCGCAGCAGGCCGGCCAGTTGTGGCGCCAGCACACAACTGCCCCAGGTGGTTGGCGCGCTGACCCGCAGCAGTCCGCGGGGTTGTACCTGCAGGCCGGCCACGTCCGCCTCCGCCTGCTGCACCTGCTCCAGCACCTGCCGGCACCCGGCCAGGTAGGCGCTGCCGGCTTCGGTCAGGCGCTGGCGGCGGGTGTTCCGTTGCAGCAGCGCGGTACCCAGGTGCGCCTCCAGTTGCTGGATGTACTTGCCGACCATCACCGCCGACACCTGCAGCTGTTCGGCGGCGCCTGCAAAGCTTCCGCACTCGGCCACGGCGACGAAGGCCTGCATGCAGCGAAGGGTATCCATTGCTAATCCAGAGTTAGGAATCTGCGAAGCATACGCCGCTTACCTAACCCCACTGTGAGGGCGCAGACTGCGCTCATTCCCCCTCTCGCAAGGAACGGCCATGAAGATTCTCCTCGTCGGTGCCAGCGGCACCCTCGGCCAGGCAGTCGCCCACCAGCTCGGCCAGCAGCATCAGATCCTCGCCGCCGGCCGCAACAGCGGTGAGCTGCGCGTCGACCTGACCGACGACGGCAGCGTCGCCGAACTGTTCTCGCGCATCGGTCCGGTCGATGCAGTGATCTCCACCGCTGGCAAGCTGCACTTCGGTCCGCTGAAGGACATGACACCCGAGCAGTTCAACCTCGGCCTGCAGGACAAGCTGCTGGGCCAGGTGCGGCTGGCACTGGTCGCCCAGCACCACCTCAACGCCGGCGGCTCGATCACCCTGACCAGCGGCATCGTCAGCGCACAGCCGATCCGCGATGGCGCCAACGCCACCTCGGTGAATGCCGCACTGGAAGGCTTCGTGCGTGCCGCCGCGTTGGAGCTGCTGCCCCGTGGCCTGCGCATCAACGTGGTCAGCCCGAACGTGCTGATCGAATCGATGGCGGCTTACGGCCCCTATTTCCCAGGCTTCGAAGCGGTGAGCGCGCAGCGCGCGGCGCTGGCCTTCCAGCGCGCGGTGGAAGGCATCCAGAGCGGCGAGACGATCACGGTCTGGTAAGAAAAAAAGGGGACGGAGGGGATTAAGTCGTTAATGCACAAACGACATAATCCCCTCCGTCCCCTTTTCGCGGGTCACTCCCAGCGCATCGGGCCGTCGCCGCGTTCGCCGAGGACGTCTTCGGGGTTGGCCAGGCGGCAGCGCTGCAGCGACAGGCAGCCGCAGCCGATGCAGCCGGTCAGTTCATCGCGCAGCAGTTCCAGCATGTGGATGCGCTCCTCCAGCTCGGTGCGCCAGCGCGCGGACAGCTTGGCCCAGTCGGCCTTGGTCGGCGCGCGGCCCTCGGGCAGGCTTTCGAAGGCACGGCCGACAGCTTCCAGTGGCATGCCCACCCGTTGCGCGACGCGGATCACGGCCAACCGTCGCAGCACATCACGGCTGTAGCGCCGCTGGTTGCCCGAGGTGCGCAGGCTGCTGATCAGCCCCTTGCGCTCGTAGAAATGCAGCGCGGAAACCGCCACGCCACTGCGCTGGGAGACTTCACCAACGCTGAGTTCCTGGGAAACCATTGCTTGACCTAAACTGCAGTTGAGGTGGCATGCTGCTATCTTCGCCGCCAGTTGACAAGCGCGGCCCGCATCTGACTCGTATGTCCCCCACTCTTTCGCCCGCCGACGCCCGTGCGCCGGCTGATACGTCGATCCTGTCTCCCCGCTATCGCGCCACCACCATCGGCATGGTGGCACTGGTGGCGCTGCATGCCTTCGAGGCCCTGGCGGTGGCGGCCGCCATGCCGACCGTGGCCGAGGCGCTGGATGGCCTGCGCCTGTATGCGCTGGCCTTTGGCGGCACCCTGGCCACCAGTGTCATCGGCATGACCCTGGCCGGACGCTGGGCCGACCGCCATGGGCCAGCTCGGCCGCTGTGGTATGGCCTGGGCTGCTTCGTGCTGGGCCTGCTGCTGGCCGGCTTCGCCATGCGCATGGGCATGCTGGTGGCCGGGCGCCTGCTACAGGGCCTGGGCGCAGGCGCGATCTCGGTCTCGCTGTACGTGATGGTTGGCCGCAGCTATCCCGAACACCTGCGCCCGAAGGTATTCGCCGCGTTCTCCGCCGGCTGGGTGGTGCCGTCGATGATCGGTCCCGCGCTGAGCGGGCTGATCGTGCAGCATCTCGGCTGGCGCTGGGTGTTCCTGGCCGTACCACTGCTGGCGGTCCCGGCCGCGCTGCTGCTGCGCCCGGCGCTGGCACGCATGCAGCCCACTGATGCTGCCAGCAGCGACGATGGACGCGGCAGCGTGGTGCGCTGGGCCGGCGGTGCTTCGCTGGCGGCGCTGCTGCTTTACTTCGGCGGCCAGCAGCAGGGCCTGCCTGCGCTGCTCTGCATCGGCGTGGCCATGCTTGCGCTGCTGTTCTGCGTGCACCGCCTGTTGCCAGCCGGCACGTTGCTGCTGCGCCGCGGATTGCCCAGCGTGATCGCGCTGCGCGGCGTCGCGGCGGCCGCATTCTTCGCCTGTGAGGCCTACCTGCCACTGCTGTTGCAGCGCGAACGCGGGCTCTCGCCCAGCTGGGCCGGTGCCGTGCTCAGTCTTGGTGCACTGGGCTGGTTCGCCGGTTCATGGCTGCAGGGCCACCAGCAGCGCGGCTGGTCACGCCAGCAGCTGCTGCGCGTTGGCACACCGCTGATGACGATCGGCATCGCCGCCACACTGGCCGTGCTGTTCAACGCAGTGCCGCTGCCGGTGGCACTGGTCGGCTGGGCCATGACCGGCTTCGGCATGGGCATGATCTACGCCAGCTTGTCGGTGCTGACGCTGTCGTTGTCCGCACCGCACGAGCAGGGTGCCAACACCTCGGCGCTGCAGTTGAGCGAGGCGCTGTCGGTGACCACCGCGCTGGCGGTTTCCGGTGCGCTGTTCGCGCTGTTCGTGGAAGCCGCGCCACACACCGGCTACCTGCTGTGCCTGGCGATCACCTTCGGACTGGCGCTGCTGTCCACGGTGATCGCGCGGCGGGTGTAGCACCGCCGCATTGCGGGATTGCCGGCCAGCGGCCGGCACTACCGGGTACCCGTCCCCATGTCATCGATATCCCGGTGCAGGATGCGCCTCACCTCCAGCACCGCCTGCGGGGTTTCCTGCACGCTGTGGCCGGAGATGATCACCTTCTCCGACAGCGCGCCCGGCAGATGTGCGCTCCAGTACGGCACCAGCCCATCATCGGATTTTTCCACCGGCAGCTCCGGCTTGCGCTGGGCGATGATCGAGTGGTACTTCAGGCCCGCCTCAATCGGCAGCTGTGCGGCCGCCTTCACGAACGGATCGCTGGCCTTGAGGTTGTCGATGCTGTTCGGGATCTTCGGCTTGGCGGTGCCATCGACCTGCTGCTCGGCCTGCGCCAGCGCCATGAACACGTCCTCGAACTTGCCGAGGATTGTCAGCGGCAGGCGTACCAGGCGACCAATCAGGCGACCGACCTTGTTGCCGGCAATGTCGGTGCCCTGGTGCGGCGCGGCGATGAAGATCGCACGCTCCACGTTCGGCTGTGCCTTGAAATGCAGCAGCGGACCCAGCTTGTTCTGCACCCGCTTCAGCCGCTCCCCCTTCAGGTCGTAGTTGGCCAGCAGGTCGTTCCACAGCACATCACCCGAATCGCTGACCAACAGGCGCGCCAGCACGCCGCCCATGCTGTGGCCGATGTAGACCATGTCCTTCGACGCACGCGTGCTGCCGTTGGGGTCGAAATGCTTCAGCGTGTCGTTGAATGCATTGGCGATCTCGTAGCGGTTCAGCGCGATCGGCGCATTGGTCGGGTAATAGACCTGCCACACCTGGAACTGCTGGCGCAGCTCGGGGTCACCCATGATCTCGTTGGCCAGGTTCACCCACGCTTCCGGGCTGCTGGCCAGGCCGTGCAGCATGAAGATGATGCGGCGGTTCGGGTCCCACGGCTGCATCAGGTAGATGTGCGGCTCGCCGATGCCCTCGCTCATACCGAACAGGGTACGCAGCGACTGCCGGGCGAAGCCACTCTGCGCCAGCCACAGGCCGTAGGCGGCAGTGAAGTTGCCGGCCAGCGGTACCTGCTCACCGTGC
Source organism: Stenotrophomonas sp. SMYL20 (assembly GCF_036320045.1). Taxonomy (NCBI): domain Bacteria; kingdom Pseudomonadati; phylum Pseudomonadota; class Gammaproteobacteria; order Lysobacterales; family Lysobacteraceae; genus Stenotrophomonas; species Stenotrophomonas sp. SMYL20. The sequence goes on from NZ_JAWIRT010000006.1 coordinate 41,276, forward strand.
AGAGTGATGCGCTCGGTCGCTTCCGGCGAATAGGCATCCAGCTCGACCCGGCGCGTGCGCATCACGTCTTCCAGGCTGCTGCCCTCGAACCGCAGCAGTGCGGTGACGTTGATCGAGGACATCTCACTGAACTCGGGCACCGAATCGTCATGGCGGTGGCGGCGGCCACGACGCTCGTCGTCCTCGTCGTCCTGCGCGGTTTCAGCCTTCGGGCCGTCGGGCGCGATCACTGGCGCGACCAGTTTCGGCGGGTCCATCACCATCACCAGTTCGGCACCGAAGCCATCGCGGCGATAGGTGCTGCGCAGGCCAACGAAGCTGACCGTTCCCGCTGGCACCAGCTGCGCCGGAATGCTCTTCAGACCCAGCTGCTGGTAGTTGGAAGCCAGCGACCAGCTACCGACCGTGAGCGGCTTCGTATAGTCCTCGCCGGCCAGCGCAGCGGCGCGTGCGCGCACGAACAGCACCACCGCCGCCTTCTCGGCCGCGTAGTTGTAGTAGTCGCGCACCTGCGTCTGCCGGTCCTCGAAGGCCCGGTCGGACGGTGAGCGGCCACTGTAGAACAGGTAGGCATAGGCATAGCGCGCGGCTTCCAGCCAGGCATCCAATGCCGCATCGCCCATCGGCGGGTCGCCTGCGGCGGTCTTCTTTGGCGTCATCGCCAATGCAGCCTTCACCCACAGCTCGGACAGCGCCGACAGCCGCTGCTCGACATTGAGGTCGTCGGTCATCAGCAACGTGCTGCGGCAGACCAGGAAGTCCTTCTCGCACTGCGATTCGTCCAGGCCCGCTGCGCTGAGCGTTTCACGCGCGGCGGGGCTGAGCTTGCCAGTGTTGAGCACATCCGCGCGCTTGTTGACCAGTGAATCACTGGATTTGACCTGCTTGACGGTGACCATCGCGCAGCCGCTGCTGCCCAGCAGCAGGAAGGCGGCGAACAACACCGGCAGCAGGCGCTGCCAGCGGGTCAGAAAGAGTTGGGTCATTACTGCGGGTCCTGCTCGGTGCCGGGCACGCCCTGGCGGATCACGGTGGAGAAATGCTCGCCATCACCCAGGTCCAATGCGCGCTGGGTGATGCGGCCCTTGTCGTGCAGCTCGGTGTACGGCACGCCCGGCGTGAGCGCGCCGACCTCCTGCGCGTACTCGGCCAGGTAACCGGACAGCAGCAGGCGGTAGTCCAACGGCAGGCGCGGTGCGATGTGGCGGGCCAGGTCGAAGACGATGGTCGTGCAGTTGCTGGTCAGCGTGTTGTAGAAACCCGGCTTCGCATCCAGTTCACGCGCCTGCTCGATGTACGCAGCGAACAGTTCCTTCAGCTGCTCGCGGTCCATGCCATGCAGGCGGTACAGGTAGACATCTTCGCCACGCGCATTGGTGCGGGTGCGGATGATGTCGGTCTCCTCCGAAGCCACCAGGGTCATCTCGAACTTGCGGAAGAAGCCGCCCAGCGCGGAGAACGACTCACCGCGCTCCTTGCGGATCTCCAGCGAGAACACCACGTGGCGACCATCCTCGAAACCGAACGAGATCAGCGTGTGGGCGATCGCCGGGCCCATCCAGTACGACAGCACCAGGTCGGCCGAGCGCAGCTGGTCCAGGTCGTATTCGCGGCGCACCCAGTGCGCGTCGTAGTCGGTTTCGCTGCGCCAGCTGAAGTCGCGCACGTTGTCCAGCACCACGTGGCGCCCGTCGAAGGACACCACGTGCAGGCGCTGGGCCACGTCGTCGGCCCATACGCGGTCCTGGCGCGGGGTCAGCAGCAGCCACCACAGGCCGGCCAACGCCAGCGCCACACCGAAGGCCGTGCCCAGGCGGCGCGAGGCACGCCCGCGCGCGACCCGCCACGACGCCCACAGCGCCACCAGCAACCACAGCACGGCCACGCCGGTGGCCAGCCAACCCGGCCCCGGCAGCTGGTAGGCCAGCAGCCCGCTCACCCACAGCGCCGCCAGCGCCATGGCACTCCCTGTCATCCAACGTCCTGCGGCGTTCACTGGCATCCTGTCGCGGTCTCGAAGCCGCATAGTTAGCCACAAGCGGGTTCACCGTGGCATCTACGGACCGTTCAGGCTGGGCGGCGCACCGTCGGCGGCGGCCTCTGCGGCCAGGTTTACTTCACAGGAGCAACGATGGGCATCACTTCCGTGGCCGGCGTTCCGGTCCAACCCCGGCACCGAGCCACCTGCCACTGCGGCACGGTCGAACTGCTGCTGGACCTGCCGGACGGTATTGTCGAACCCCGCCGCTGCGACTGCTCTATGTGCCGGCGCCGGGGGGCCATTGCCGCCAGCGTCAGCCGCGCGGGCCTGCAGGTGGTGCGCGGGCAGAACCACCTGCAGCTGTACCAGTTCAACACCCATGTGGCCGAGCACTATTTCTGTGGCGTGTGCGGCATCTACACCCATCACCGGCGCCGCTCCAACCCGGAACAGTACGGCTACAACGTGGCCTGCCTGGAAGGCATCGACCCGTTCGCGCTGGGTGTGATCCCGGTCAACGATGGGGTCAACCATCCCGCCGACCGCACCGGTTAGTGGCGCGTGCGCCGTGGCGGTGCGGCAACCTTCTGCCAGGGGGCCATGCCGCTGCGGCCGGCCCGCACCGGGCGCTTCAGCCAGGGCCGGCGGGGCGTCGCCTGCGGTTCAGTGGCGACCGGGGGAGGAACAGGTCTGCGGCCGGGCCAGAGATGATCGAGCAGCCACATGGCAGGTCTCCGTGGGGGACGGGGACGACCTACGCTAGCGACACCTGGGCAAAGAACGGGTGAGGGTGCTGCGGCAGCCAGATGACAGCCGCGCCCCCCTCAGTCCTGCGGCCGTGACCGGCCCAGGCGGCGCACCAGCACGAAGAACAACGGCACCAGCACCACTGCCAGCACCGTGCCGGAGACCATGCCACCGATCACGCTCATGCCGATTTCACGGCGGCTGACCGCGCCCGCGCCGGTGGCCAACGCCAACGGGATCACACCGGCCACGAAGGCCAACGACGTCATCACGATCGGGCGCAGGCGCAGGCGTGCGCCCTGCAGGGCCGCTTCCACCGCTGAACTGCCGGCACGATAGCGGGCCTCGGCAAACTCCACGATCAGGATCGCGTTCTTGGCCGACAGGCCGATGGTGGTCAGCAGCCCCACCTGGAAGTAGATGTCGTTGACGAACCCGGCCGCGGTGGTCGCCAGCACGGTACCAATCACGCCCAATGGGATCACCAGCACCACTGCCACCGGCACCGTCCAGCTCTCATAGAGCGCTGCCAGACACAGGAAGATGAAGGCAATGGAGGCGATGTACAGCCACAACGTCTGGTTGCTGGCCAGTTGTTCCTGGTAGGACAGGCCACTCCACTGCAGGTCGAACCCGGGTTGATCGGCAACCAGCGCCTGCATGCGCTGCATCGCCTCGCCCGAGCTGCGGCCTTCGGCAGCGCTGCCCTGGATCTGCATCGCCGGCAGGCCATTGAAGCGCTGCTGCAGCTGCGGCCCGCGTGCCCAGTGGCTGCTGGCGAAACTGGCGAACGACGCCATCTGGCCGTTGCCACCGCGCACATACCACTGGCCGATGTCGTCGGGCACGCTGCGGTAGGGCTGGTCGCCCTGCATGTAGACCCGCTTGACCCGGCCACGGTCGAGGAAATCGTTGATGTAGCTGCCGCCCCAGGCCGCGGACAGCGTGGAATTGATGTCGGCCTGGGCCAGGCCCAGTGCGCTGGCCTGGGCATGGTCGATGTCCAGCCGCAGCTCGGCCTTGTCGCCCAGACCGTTCAGGCGCACCGAGGTGAGCCCGTCGTCTTCGCCGGCCGCGCGCACCACCTGTTCCTGCGCCGCCTGCAGGGCCACGCGCCCGGCCGCGCTGGTGTCCTGCAGCCACAGTTCGAAGCCGCTGGACTGGCCCAGTCCACGCACCGCCGGCGGTGCCAGTACATTGACCTTGGCATCCGGCAAGCTGCGGAAGTAGGCATTGGCACGCGTGATGATCGCCGCGGCGGTGTTGTCGCCCGTGCGCTCATCCCAGGGCTTCAGGGCGAGGAAGCCCTGCCCGGCGTTCTGGCCAGTGCCGGCATTGTTGCGGCCGACCACCACGAACACCACATCCAGGTTCTGCTTTTCGTGCTCCATGAAGTAGCGGCTGATCTGCTCGCCCAATGCTTCGGTACGCGCCATCGGCGTACCTTCCGGCGTGGAGAACTGGAAGGTTACCTGGCCCTGGTCTTCCACCGGCAGGAAGCCGGTCGGCATCCGCGCGTACAGCGCGACCATGGCGACCACCAGCAGCAGGTAGAACGCCATCCAACGCCGCGGCCGGGTAACGACGCCACCGAGCTTTCCCTGGTAGGCCAACTGGCTGCGCTCGACGCCCCGGTTGAACGCCCGGAAGAAGCGGCCCTGCGGTTTCTGCGCCGAAGACGGCTTGAGCAGGGTCGCGCACAGCGCCGGGGTCAGCGTCAGCGCCACCAGCGCCGACAATGCCATGGCAGACGCAATCGTGATCGAGAACTGCCGGTAGATGATGCCGGTGGAACCACCGAACAGCGCCATCGGCAGGAACACCGCGCCCAGCACCACGGTGATGCCGATCAACGCGCCGGTGATCTCGCCCATCGATTTTTCGGTCGCTTCGCGCGGCGGCAGATGCTCGTCGTGGATGATGCGCTCCACGTTCTCCACCACCACGATCGCATCGTCGACCAGCAGGCCGATCGCCAGCACCATCGCGAACAGGGTCAGTGTGTTGATGGTGAATCCGGCAACGGCCAGCACGCCGAAGGTGCCCAGCAGCACCACAGGCACCGTGATCGCCGGAATCAGCGTGGCGCGCAGGTTCTGCAGGAACAGGAACATCACCACCACCACCAGAACGATGGCTTCGATGAGGGTATGGATGACCCCCTCGATCGAGACCCGCACGAACGGTGTGCTGTCACGCGGGTAGGCCACCTGCAGGCCGGGCGGGAAAGTCGGCCGCAGCCGCTCGATCTCCGCGCGCACCGCGTCGGCCGTGGCCAACGCATTGGCGCCGGAGGCCAGAGTGACCGAGAAGCCAGCCGCCGGATAGCCATTGAGATAGCTACTGGTCTGGTAGTTCTCCGCGCCGATCTCGACCCGTGCGACATCGCCCAGCAACACCGCCGCGCCATTGGGCAGCGTGCGCAGGATGATCGCGCGGAACTGTTCGGGCGTCTGCAGGCGCGACTGCGCGGTGACCGTGGCGTTGAGGCTCTGCGTCGGGCTGGACGGCATCGCGCCCAGCTCACCCGCCGTCACCTGGGTGTTCTGCGCCTGGATCGCAGCGCGAACGTCCGAGGGCATCAGGTCATAGGCGCGCAGCTTGTGCGGGTCCAGCCACACGCGCATTGCGTAAGCCGAGCCGAACACGTTGATCTCGCCGACACCGGGTATGCGGCTGATCGGGTCCTGCACGTTGCTGACCAGGAAGTCGGAAACATCCACCCGTTCCATGCGCCGGCTGGTGTCGTACAGCGAGACCACCATCAGCGAGTCGCCCTGCGACTTGGCCACCGTCACGCCCTGCTGCTGCACTTCCTGCGGCAGCCGGTTGATCGCCTGGTTGACGCTGTTCTGCACCTGCACCTGGGCGATATCCGGGTTGGCGCTCTGGTCGAAGGTGACCGTGATGCGCGCCTGCCCGGACGAGGAACTGGTGGACGAGAAATACAACAGGTGATCGATGCCTTTGATCTGCTGTTCGATCACCTGGGTGACGCTGTCTTCCACCGTCTGTGCCGAGGCACCGGTGTAGTTGGCGGTGATGTTGACCTGCGGCGGCGCGATGTCCGGGTACTGCTCCACCGGCAGCTGGGTCACCGCGATGGTGCCGAAGGCCATGATGCAGATCGCCAGGACCCAGGCGAATACCGGGCGATGGATGAAGAAGCGCGGCAGCATCTGCTCAGTCCTTCCCGGCCGGTGCCGGTGCAGGCTTCACCCGTACCGTCATGCCATCGGCCAGGCCCTGCGCGCCGGCCACCACCACCTGCTCACCGGCGGCCAAGCCATCGAGCACCAGCCACTGATCGCCCACCGCACGCGCGGTGCGGAACAGGCGTAGCCGCGCCTTGCCGTCCTTGTCCACCAGCCACGCCTGCGCCTCGCCCTTGGGGCTGCGATCGACCGCCGCCTGTGGCACCAGCAGCGCCTGCTGGCGGGTCCCCTGCCCCACCAATGCGCGCACGTACATGCCCGGCAGCAGCTGCCCATCCGGGTTGGGGAAACGCGCCCGCAGGGTGATGCTGCCGGTTTCCTGCTGCACGTCCACGTCGGCAAATTCCAGCGTGCCGGGCAGCGGGTAGTCGGTGCCATCGGACAGGCGCAGCCGCACCGGTGCTGTGTCGGCCTGCACGCCACCGTCGGCGATGGCGCGGCGCAGTGCCAGGTACTCATTGCTGGACTGGGTGATGTCCACGTTCATCGGGTCCATCTGCTGCACCCGTGCCAGTGGATCGGCCTGGCCCGAGGTGACCAGCGCCCCCGGCGTGAACAGCGCGCGGCCGATGCGCCCGGCAATCGGCGAGGTCACCGTGGCGAACCCCAGCCGTGTGCTGGCCGTGTCACGCGCGGCCTGTGCGGCCTGCGCCGCGGCGGCAGCCTGCTGGTCGCTGGCGATCGCATCGTCCACGTCCTGGCGCGCGGCCAGCTGGTCCTTGCCCAACGCCTGCATGCGCTGCGCCCGCAGGCGCGCGGTCACCGCAGCGGCCTCGGCCGTTTTCAGGTTGGCCTGCGCCTCGTTCAGCGCCGCCTGGTACAGCGCCGGTTCGATCTGGAACAACGGCTGCCCGGCCTTCACCCACTGGCCCTGCTCGAACAACCGCTTCACCAGCACGCCATCGACCTGCGGGCGCACGTCCGATTCCTGCGAGGCAACGCTGCGCCCAGGCAGTTCCTGCTGCAGTGCCAGCGGCTGGCTGCGCAGGGTCAGCACCGTCACCTCAGGCGTCGTCGCGCCGGGCTTGGGCGCGTCCTTGCCGCAGGCGCTGAGCAGGCCGGCCAGGGCGAGCGCCAGCAGCGGCAGGCCCGCGGTTCGCGGCAGCCGCCAGGCACGGTACGGACGGGAGGGGTTCGGAAGGATCATCGGCTGCAGGTTCCACGCGTGGGGGAGCGTTCGGCGCCGAATATAGAAGACGTGGCGGCACGATCCTGCTAAATGGCGCATGAAACATTTTTCATTTGCAGTCGCTGCCCACGATTGCGAGGATGCCCCTGTCCCACTCTGCACACTGGCCCATGCCGCGCGTACTCACCATCGAGGACGATCTTGTCACCGCAGAGGAAATCGCCACCGAACTGCGCAGCCACGGCTTCGACGTGGACCTGGCCAGCGACGGCAGCAACGGCCTGGCGCTGGCACGTGCAGGCGACTACGCGGTAATCACCCTGGACCGCATGCTGCCCGGCATCGACGGGCTGGCCCTGGTCACTACCTTGCGCCGCGAAGGCATCACCACGCCGGTGCTGATGATCAGCGCACTGTCGGACGTGGATGAACGCGTGCGTGGCCTGCGCGCCGGTGGCGACGACTACCTGACCAAGCCCTTCGCTTCCGACGAAATGGCTGCACGCGTGGAAGTGCTGATCCGGCGCCAGGGCCAGGCCGCTGCCATCGACAACGTGCTGCGCGCCGGTGACCTGGAACTGGACCTGATGACCCGTTCGGCGCGACGCGGCGGGCATGAAATCGCGCTGCTGCCGACCGAGTTCAAGCTGCTCGAATTCCTGGTCCGCAACGCCGGCCAGGTGGTCACCCGCAGCATGCTGTTCCAGGAAGTCTGGGGCTACCACTTCGATCCGGGTACCAACCTGATCGACGTGCATATCGGCCGCGTGCGCAAGCGCATCGAACAACCCGGCCGACCGCAGCCGATCATGACCGTACGGGGAACCGGCTATGTCTTCGACGCGCAATCCTGACCACTGGCGCTCTTCCAGCAGCAGACTGCTGGGCCTGTACTGCATCCTGTTCGTGGCGTGGTCGAGCCTGCTGCTGGGCGTGATGTACTGGCGCATCTCGGATTACCTGAGTGACCTGACCGAATCGGGCCTGCAGCAGCGCGCGCACCTTTTCATGAGCTTCGACGGCCCGGCACTGGATGAAGCATTGCGCGACAGCCAGCGCTTCGATCTGCACCAGGTCTATACCTATGGGTTGTTCGACAAAGCCGGCATGCCGATGGCGGGCCCGCTGACAGCGATCCCCGAGGGACTGCCGCTGGATGGCAACTCGCATGCGGTGGACGGTTGGACGCTGGCCGATGGCCGCCACGACAACGGCGGCAGTGCGCTCGGCGTGGTGACCCGCGATGGCCGCACGCTGGTATTCGTGCGCCAGAATGGCAAGCTCATGGCGGTCAACAGCATCATCCTTGATGCACTGCTGTGGGGCGTGTCGCTGACCGTCATTCCCGGCCTGGTGGGCTGGCATCTGCTGCGCCGGCGCCCGTTGAAACGGATCCAGCAGATCGAAGCGGCCACCAACCGCATTGTTGCCGGCGACCTCGGCCAGCGCCTGCCGGTCTCCAGCCGTCGCGACGAGATCGATCGGCTGTCGAGCATCGTCAATGCCATGCTGGAACGCATCGAACAGCTGATGACCGAGGTCAAAGGCGTGTGCGACAGCATCGCCCACGATCTGCGCACCCCGCTGACCCGCCTGCGCGCGCATCTGTACCGCATGCGCGTGGGCCTGGACGAACGGGACCCGCATGCCGATCCACTGGACAAGGCGCTGGCCGAGACTGACATGCTGATGGCGCGCTTCGCCGCGCTGCTGCGGGTGTCGGAACTGGAGAGCCACCAGCGACGTTCGGCCTTCGACGCGGTCGACGTCACCGAGCTGCTGCAGGAACTGCACCAGTTCTACCTGCCGCTGGCCGAAGAGAAGCAGCAGTTGCTGGAGCTGCAGGTGGACCCGAAGGTGGGCCCGCTGCGTGGCGACCGCGAGCTGCTGTTCGAAGCGCTGGCCAACCTGTTGTCCAATGCCCTGCAGTTCACCCCTGCACACGGCCGCATCCTGCTGCGTGCGGTCGATGATCACGGCGCCCCGAGGATCGATGTGATCGACAACGGGCCGGGCATTCCGCCACAGGACCGCACGCTGATCTACCAGCGCTTCTTCCGTGGCAGCAGCAGCGCCGGCCAGGGGCCTGGATTCGGCTTGGGCCTGTCGATCGTGGCCGCCATTGCCGGCCTGCACGGCTTCCGTGTCCGCGCCGGCAGCGCCCCCGGTGGTGGCGCCTGGATGAGCATCCGCGGCGCGACGGACGGCCTGCCCTGACGCCGGGCCAGTGCACCTCAATCGCACTTGGGAATCATTTGTATTTGAAGGCGGGCATCCGGATAATCCGCCGTCACCGCCCTTCCCGGATCACTCTCGATGCCCGCTCTGCCGTCGCGTCCGCTGCTGTACACGCTCGCCCTGCCCACCCTGCTGGCCTCGGCCATCGCCCAGGCCCAGGACACCCCGGCGCCGCGCACCCTGGACAAGGTAACGGTGGTGGCCGAGCGGGCCAGCACCGCGACCAAGACCGACACCGCCCTGACCGAGACGCCGCAGGCGATCAGCGTGGTCACCCAGCAGCTGTTCACCGATCGCGGCGCGCACAACCTGCAGGAAGTGCTGCGCTACAGCGCCGGCGTCACCGCCGATGCGTGGGGGCTGGATACCCGCAACGATGCGACCTCGGTGCGCGGGCTGGACCCGGTGCAGTACCAGGATGGCCTGCGCCGCAGCTACGGTTTCAGCCCCCTCGCCCGCCCGGAAATCTATGGCCTGGAGCGGGTGGAAGTGCTGCGCGGCCCGTCCTCGGTGCTGTATGGTGCCGGCGCCACCGGCGGCATCATCAATGCAATGAGCAAGCGCCCGACCTTCGGCGCCCTCAACGGCGAGGTCGGCGTGCAGCTCGGCAGTTTCGACCGCAGGCAGCTGCAGGGTGACATCGGCGGCGCATTGAACGATGCCGGTACGCTTGCCGGCCGCTTCGTCGGGCTGGTGCGTGAATCGAACATGCAGACCGATGTATTGAAGGATGACCGCGTCTATCTGGCACCGTCGATCAGCTGGCGCGGTGAACGCAGCACCTTGACCCTGCTGGCCAGCTATCAGCATGACAAGACAGGCTCCAGCCAGCAGTTCCTGCCGCTGGCCGCGACCCTGCTTGCACCGCCCGGACGCCGCCTCGACCCGTCCACCTTCATCGGCGATCCCGACTTCGACCGCATCGACTCGCGCGTCTACAGCCTGACCGCGCTGTTCGACCACAGCTTCAACGACACGCTCAGCCTGCGCTCGGCAGTGCGTTACATCGATGGCAGGACCACTCTGCAGCAGATGTACGTGGACAGCTACAGCAATCCGGAAGATCCCTTCATCGACGCCGAGCGGCGCGTGGTCAACCGTACGGCCTATGGCACCCGCCCCGACGTGCAGATCTTCAGCGCCGACAATGCGCTGCAGTTCGACTTCGCCACCGGTGCCTTCCAGCATCTGCTGCTGGCCGGCGTGGACTACAGCCAATACAAGGAGCAGCTGCAGCGGCTGGACGCCACCGGCACGCCGATCGACATCTACACCCCGGTATCGGTCGCACCGATCGTGCGTGGCTGGGATCGTCAGCCGGACCAGACCTCCACCCAGCTGGGTGTCTATGTGCAGGACCAGATCCGCTGGGCCGACCGCATCTCGCTGGTGCTGGGCGCGCGCCGCGACCATGCACGCTCGAAGACCGAAGGCCAGCCCAGCCAGACCGACAATGCCACCACCTACCGCGCCGGGCTGATCGGCGAACTGGGTGCGGGCGTTTCGCCCTACCTGAGCTACAGCGAATCGTTCCTGCCGGTGTCCGGCCAGGATCTGTTCGGCAGCGCCTTCAAGCCGATGCGCGGCCGCCAATCCGAGGCCGGCATCAAGTGGCAACCGGCGCGCAACCTGCTGCTGACGCTGGCGGCGTACCGCATCACCGAAACCAACCGGCAGACCAACGATCCGGACAATGTGCTGAACGTGGTGCAGACGGGGCAGATCCGCTCCAAGGGCGTGGAGCTGGAAGGGCAGTTCCAGTTCGCCAACGACCTGACGGTCACCGCTGCCGTTGCGCGCAACGAGGCCGAGGTCAGCCGCAGCAACTTCGCATTGGAAGTAGGCCAGCGCCTCAACGACACCCCGCAGGACCTGGCCTCGGCCTGGGTTTCGAAGGGCTTCCAACTGGACGATGCCGCACGCCTGCGCCTGGGCCTGGGCGTGCGCCATGTCGGCAACACGGTGTCGCTGGGCAATGGCGGGCGCATCATCACGCCCAGCTACACGCTGGCAGACGCCTTGGTGGAAGTACAGGTGACTGACTGGACGATGGCGTTGAACATCACCAACCTCACCGGCAAGCGCTACTACGCGCCGTGCCGCACCTTTGGCGACTGCTTCGCCGGCTACCCGCGCGTGGTGACCGGCACCATCAGCTATCGGTTCTGATCACGGCCAACGCTGGCCGCCGCAGCAGCAGGTGCAACAGCACCGCGCATGCGGCGGTCAGCAGCGCCAGGACACGCAGCAGTATCGCCAGCGCCTCGGCACTGGCCTGCTGCAGCTGTGCGCCACTCATCGCCGGAAGCAGTGCCTGTGCCTGTGCATGCGCACCCGTTGCCAGATAGGCACCGGCGCGCGCCAGCGATGCGGGCGATGCTCCCTGCAGCTGGTGGCCGATCAGCAGCGCAAGCAAGGCCGTGACTGCGGCCAATGCGATGCCTTCACCGGCCACCCGCACGGTTCCGAAGATGCCGGCGGCCATGCCCGCACGCTGCACCGGCACCACGCTGACCGACAGCCCATCCATCAAGCCCCACGGCAAGGCCGTTCCAGCGCCGATCAGCATCAGCAACGGCACCCACTGCGACGGCGACGGATGCGATGCGTGGCGCGACAACAGGTACAACCCAGAGGCACAGACCAGCAGGCCCAGCGTACACAGCCGCGTACTTCCAACGCGCTCCGCCCAGCGCGCGGCCAGCATCGGCAGCACCAGCATCGGCGCGGACAAGGCCAGCATCTGCAGCCCGATCAATGTCGCGCTCTGTGCATGCACGCCCAGCAGCTGCAGAGGCAGCACCACCAGCAGCACCACGTAGCCGAAGCAGGTTGCGACCGGCAGCAGCTGGACACCGAGGAACGCCGGTTGCGAGAACAGCGAGAGGTCCAGCAACGGTGAACGGTGCAGCCGTTCGATGCAGACGAATACCCCGCCCAGCATCAGCGTCGCCAACAGCGCCAGCTGCACGCGCATGGCATGCAGGCCGAATTCACCCAGCCACAGCAGGGCCAGGGTCAACGCCGCCAGCATCAGGCTGAAGCCCAGCATGCCGCCGACATCCAGCCGCCCGCGTTCGCCATGGCTTTCGGACAACGCGCGCGCGCCCACGGCGAACGCCGCCAGCGTCAGTACACCGCCCGCGGCGAACACACTGCGCCATCCCAATGCCTGCAACAGCAGACCCGCGAGCAGCGGCCCCAGCGCCAGCCCCGCACCGAATGTGGTGCCCAGCAGGGCGAACACACGGGCACGCACCGGGCCCTGCCAGGCATGCGCCAGCGCAGCGGTGCCGGACGCCAGCGCCGCTGCAGCGGCAACGCCCTGCAGCCCGCGCGCCAGATCCAGCCACAGCAGCGTGGGCGCAAGGCAGACGACGGCAGTGGCGATGCTGAAGCCCGCCGTACCCAGCAGGAACAACCGCCGCCGACCATAACGATCGGCCAGGCCACCGGCAGCGAGCAACAGGCTGCCGAAGGTGAGCATGAACGCATTGGTCACCCAGGCCAGCGCGGTGGGCGACGACGCCGCGGAACGGGCCAGCGCCGGCACCGCGACGGCACCGGCCGAGAAGGACAACGGCAGCGCCAGCGCGGCCAGGCAGACGGCAAGCAGCGCCCACCGCTGCTGCGTGTGGGAAGGTACGGGGAGCATCGAAACCGGGGCCATGTGGGCCTCCATCCATCAGGGGCATTGATGATGGACAGGCCGCTATTCCAGAAAAACAGGCTCGATGGACGTTGATTGCGGCCCGATGTTCCGTAATCATGCCCCGCATGGATTCCATCTCTGCCCTGCTGGCCTTCGTCCGTACCGCCGAAGCAGGCAGCATCGTCGGCGCCGCTCGCGTCCTCGGCCTCTCCGCGTCGGCCGTGGGCAAGCGCATCGCCCGCCTTGAACAGGAACTCGGCACGCGCCTGTTCCAGCGCACCACCCGCCGCGTGCACCTCACCGACGAAGGCGAACTGCTGCTGCAGCGCTGCCGGCGGGCACTGGATGAACTTTCCGAAGCGCAGGCGGATCTGGCGCAGCGACAGCACGCCCCGAGTGGACTGCTGCGCATCGGCCTGCCCACCATCGGCTACCGCTTCCTGTTGCCGGTACTGCCGGGGTTCCAGCAGCGCTACCCCCAGGTGCAGCTGGAACTGGACTTCAACGACCGCATCGTCGACGTGGTCAGCGAAGGCCTCGACGCGGTGATACGCAGCGGTGAACTGGCCGATTCCAGCCTGACCGCACGGCGGCTGGGCGGCTTCCGTTTCATTCTCTGTGCGGCGCCGGGCTATCTGCAGGCGCATGGCACGCCCGGTGATGTGAGCGAGCTGCGCCTGCATAGCGCGCTGCGCTTCCGTTACCCCACCACCGGAAAGCTGCACCCGTGGCAGCTGCCGGGCATCGAAGGCGATGCTGGAGCGCGCCTTCCCACGGCGATGACCTGCAACAACATGGAGGCCGTGCTGGCCGCTGCGATCGGTTGCATGGGCCTGGCCTGGATGCCTGACTTCCTCGCAGCCGACGCGCTGGCCGATGGCCGCCTGCAGCGGGTACTGCCTGCACTGCCCACGCACCAGGGGCAGTTCTCATTGCTATGGCCCGGTGGGCGCCATCCCAGCGCACGCCTGCGGGTGTTCATCGACTATGCCGTTGCGCATCTGTTCCAAGGCGACAAGGCGTAGCAGGTCCACAGAATCAGTTGGTGCCCGCCGTCTGCAGGAAATTGCGCAGCACCGGCGACGGCTGTTCCGGCCGCATGCAGAACGGCAGGTCGAAACGCGCTGCTTCGTCCTCCAGCACGCGATAGACGATCTCCTGCGGGCGGAAGCTGGCCATGCTGGCCGGGACGATCGCCACGCCGGCATCCACCGCCACCAGCGACAGGACCGCATGCATGCCCTGCGCTTCCTGCACGACGCGCGGGGTGAATCCCGCCGCAGTGCACAGGCCCAGCACCTGCGCGTGGAAGCCGATGCCCTCGCCCGCCGGCCATGAAACGAACGGTTCTTCAGCCAGCATCGCCACACTGACCTCCGGCGCGTCGGCCAGCGCATGAGCGCGCGGCAGCGCAATCGCCAGGCGGTCATGGTCGAAGGCGTGCAGTACCAGCTCGGCGGCGGGAATCGGTGGAATCAACACGCCAACGTCGATGCGCTGCTCACGCAGCCACAACTGCTGCTGGCGCGACGTGGCTTCCTGCAGGTGCAACTGCACCTGCGGGTACTGCTGGCGGAAGCGGCGGATCAAACCTGGCAGGCGGCCATACAGCGCACTGCCGACATAGCCTACGCGCAGGCTGCCGGACTGCCCCGCTGCAGCTTCGCGCGTGCGCTGCAACCCCTGCTCGGCCTGCTGCAGCGTTGCCCGCGCCTCCACCAGCAAGGTCTGCCCGGCCACGGTCAGGCCCAGCGTGCGGTTGCCGCGCACGATCAGTTCACTTCCGAGCTCGTCTTCCAGCCGTCGTATCGCCGCGGTCAGCGGCGGCTGCGACATGTGCAGGCGGGCGGCGGCGCGGTGGAAATGCAGTTCTTCGGCCACGGCCACATACTGGCGAAGCAGGCGCAGGTCGATCATCTCGAAGCAGGCAGTGGGAACCCGCCTAGGGTACGCCCTCAGCCGCGCACGTCGACGCTGGCGCGGGCGATGGCCGGCCACTGCAGCGCCACCGACTCGATGCTGTCGGCACTGACCGCGCGCAGATCCCTTGGGTATGCCACATGCTCGGCCTCCTGCATGCGCAGTGCGTGGAACTGGCCGTTGCTTGCGCGCAGCACCCAGCCGCCGTCCTGGCAGCGCGTGGATGCCAGATAGGCCACACCTTGCGCAACAGCTTCCGGATGCAGCTCATCGGGCTCACCCTCGATGCCCCACATGCGCGTCTTTGCCACCGGCGAAACCCCATTGACCACGATGCCATGCTCGGCACCTTCCAGTGCCAGCACATTGACCAGACCAAGCGCGGCCAGTTTGGCCATCGCGTACGCAGACAGCCCGCACTGTGCGTACTGCGGATACAGCGCGCGATCGGACGTGGTGATGACGATGCGCCCACCGCCCGCCGCGCGCATTGCCGGCCACGCCGCCTGCGCCAGCCACAACGGCGTCTTCGCGGCCAGGCACAGCATCTGCTCCAGCGCATCGTCCTCGATCGCTTCCAGCGTCTGGTACTCGACCCAGCCGGCGTTGTGGATCAGGAAATCGATGCGGCCGTGCTGCTGCAGCAGATCCTGCACCAGCCCGTGGCAGCCCGTGCGATGGTCGATGGGATCACTGACGGCCTGCACCGATAGCCCCCGCGCCTGCAACGCTTCGGCACTGTGCTGGATGCGAAGCGGATCGGTACCACGGCCATCGGTGCCGGCACCGACGTCATGCATCACCACATGCGCACCGCGCTCGGCCAGCAGGCGGCTGTAGGCCAGGCCCAACCCACCCGCGGCACCGGTCACCAGGCCCACCTGGCCCTCGAAGGAAATATGCGAAATCGGCTTCATGCGCACAGCTTCAGCCAAGCTCACCGCCCCCGCCAATACCGTTGACCATCGGCCACGATACGCTCTCGCTATCACCTGAAAAGGGGACGGAGGGGATTAAGTCGTAACTCACCCTACCGTGCCTGAAACGACTTAATCCCCTCCGTCCCCTTTTTCGCTCAGCGGCTGAAGCGGCGCGCGCCGGCGACGCAGATCACCGCGACCACGGTCACCAGCACCATGCTGAGGCTGACCGATTCGTGCAGCAGCAGCGCGGCCAGGGCCAGGCCGAAGAACGGCTGCAGCAACTGCAGCTGGCCTACAGCGGCGATGCCGCCCTGGGCCAGCCCGCGGTACCAGAACAGGAAGCCGATCAGCATGCTGAACACCGCCACGTAGCCCAGCGCCCACCACGCCGACGCACCGACCGCGGTGAACGAGGCCGGGCGCATCAGCACCGCCAACGGCAACATCACTGGCAGCGCCAACAGCAGCGCCCAGCTGATCACCTGCCAACCGCCAAGGTGGCGGGCAAGTCGACCACCTTCGGCATAGCCGAGCCCACACACCACGATCGCCGCCAGCATCAGCAGGTCAGCCTGAAGCGAGGC
The DNA here is from genome assembly GCF_036320045.1 of Stenotrophomonas sp. SMYL20. Lineage (NCBI taxonomy): Bacteria > Pseudomonadati > Pseudomonadota > Gammaproteobacteria > Lysobacterales > Lysobacteraceae > Stenotrophomonas > Stenotrophomonas sp. SMYL20. The sequence goes on from NZ_JAWIRT010000006.1 coordinate 57,665, forward strand.
CTCGATGCCGTTGCGCACCGCATAGCCGACCACGCAGGCACTGCCCAGCAGCGAGAACAACCAGAACGCCGGGCGCGGTCGATCGCCGCCGCGCAGCACGCCGAACACCGCAGTGCTCAGTGGCAGCAGGCCGAGGAACACGATGGTGTGTGCCGATGACGCATGCCGCAGCGCGAGCGCGGTCAACAGCGGAAAGCCGACCACCACCCCCAGACTGACCACCGCCAGGCCTGGCAGGTCATTGCGCCGCGGCCACGGCTGGCGCAGCAGAAGGAGCAGGCCAAGGCCGAGCACAGCGGCAATGGTCGCGCGTGCAGCAGTGACGAATCCGGCATCCAGCTGCAGCACCGCCAAGCGGGTGGCCGGCAGGGAGCCCGCGAAGATCACTACACCGATGAAGCCATTGATCCAACCACTCGCCGACCGTTCCACGCCTGTACTCCTGAAGATGCCGGACGATGCCCGGCTGGACCTGTATGGAAGCATCCAGCGCGGAACGACCCCAGCTACAATCCAGTACAGTCGCAAGTAACTGTACTGCCCACACTTCCACTACGGTTCCGCCATGCCACGTTCGCTCACCCGCATTGAATCGGTCATCCAGACCGTCCGCGCCCGCATCGGTGCGCGGGTGGATGGCCCCGGCTCGCGCCTGCCTTCGGTACGTGCGCAGGCGGCGGCGATGGGGGTGTCGGTCTCGACCGTGGTCGAGGCCTACGAGCGCCTGGCCGCCGAAGGCCTGATCAGTGCGCGCGCAGGATCCGGCTTCTACGTCAGTGGGCCGGCCGCCCCGCTGGCGCTGGCTGAAATGGAGCCGCGGCTGGACCGCGCGGTGGATCCGCTGTGGGTGTCGCGGCAATCGCTGGAAACGCCGGCGGGCCACCTCAAGCCTGGCTGCGGCTGGATGCCCAGTGATTGGCTGTATCACGATGGCGTGCGCCGCGGCCTGCGTCGGCTCGCACGTGCCGATGCCCTACAGCTGGTCGACTACGCCGGCCCGCTCGGGCTGCCCGCATTACGCCAGCTGCTGCAACGACGCAGCGCGGCGCTGGGCATCGATGCGCCGATGGAGCAGATCCTGCTGACCGAATCCGGTACGCACGCGGTCGATCTGCTCTGCCGTTTCCTGCTCAAGCCCGGCGACTGCGTGCTGGTGGATGACCCCAGTTACTTCAACTACCACGCGTTGCTGAAGGCGCACCAGGTGCAGGCCATCGGCGTGCCGTACACGCACAGCGGCCCGGACCTGGAGGCGTTCGCGCAGGCAGTTCAGGCGCATACGCCGCGGCTGTACATCACCAACTCGGGCCTGCACAACCCGACCGGCGCCGTATTGTCGGCCAGCACCGCACACCGCCTGCTGGGCCTGGCCGAACGCAGCGAACTGATCATCGTCGAGGACGACATCTTCGCCGACTTCGAACTGCAGCCAGCGCCGCGGCTGGCCGCGCTCGATGGGCTGTCGCGGGTGATCCACGTCGGCAGTTTCTCCAAGACGCTGTCGGCGGCTTCGCGCTGTGGCTACGTGGCCGCTCGCCCTGAGTGGATCGAGGCGCTGACCGATCTGAAGCTGGCCACCAGTTTCGGCGGCGGCCATCTGGCGATGCAGTTGATGCACATCGCGCTGACCGACAGTGGCTACCGCCGCCACATGCAGTCGGTACGTTCGCGCCTGGCCGATGCGCGCCGGCACACGCTGCGCAAGCTGCAGACGCTGGGCATCACGCCGTGGCTGCAGCCGGAAGCCGGGCTGTTCCTGTGGTGCCAGCTACCCGATGGCCGCGATGCCGCTGCACTGGCGCGGCAATGCCTGCGCGAGGGCATCGTGCTGGCGCCGGGCAACGCGTTCAGCCAATCGCAGCGCGCGGCCGACTATGTACGTTTCAACGTTTCGCAGTGCCAGGACCCGAGGATCTGGCAGGTACTGGCGCGCGCGCTGCGTTGAGCTGGTAATGCGCGACCAGCGCATCTACCACCACGCGCACGCCAGGCAACTGGCCGCGACGATGCGGCAGCAGCACGCTGGTGGTCACTTCGCCGGCATGCCACGCCGGCAGCACCTGCTGCAGGCGGCCGGCGGCAAGGGCTGCGGCACACAGGCTGTGTGGCAACACGGTGATGCCAAGACCCGCTTCGGCCGCCGCGATCAGCAGCTGCGATTCATTGCCGACCAGCGCCACCTGCGGCTCCACCTGCACAGTGCGAGCGTCGGGACCGTGCAGCGTCCAGCGCGTTGCATGGCGCGCGGTCAGCAGGCCGGCATGCGCACGTAGCTGCTCGGGCGTATCCACTGCCGGCGCGGCTGCCAGATAGCCAGGGGACGCCACCAGCACGATGCGCTCGCTACCCAGCGAGCGCTGCACCAACCCGGAATCCGGCAGCGGACCGAAGTGGCTGCGCAGGGCGATGTCGATGCCCTCCTGAGCCAGATCGATGAAGCGATCACTTACTTCAACTTCGATGCGCAGCCGTGGATAGCGGCGGGCCAGTGCAGGCAGGCACGCGGCGAGCTCGCCCTGCACCACCGGAATCGAAGCGCTGATGCGTACGGTGCCGCTGGGTTCGGCCTGGCGGTCGCGGACGATGGCCTCGGCGGCCTCGACCTCGGACAACGCTGCGCGTGCGCGCTCGAAGAACTCCTGACCGACCTCGGTCAATGCGAAGCGGCGCGAACTGCGTTGCAGCAGCCGCACCTGGAGCTGTTCTTCCAGCAGCGCCACGCGCTTGCTCAGGGTCGAGCGCGGCAGGCCCAGATGGCGCCCGCCTGCGGCGAAACCGCCCTGCTCCACCGCAGTCACGAACAGGGCCAGATCGTTGAGGTTGAGCATGCGCAACGTCCACATATGTAGACTTCAGGATGCCATTCGGACGGCTTCCGGAGCAATGTCCACGCGGGCACGCTTTCCTCACCCGCCGCATCGCGGCTCGAACCGGAAACCTGCCATGACCCCGATACTCTTCTACGGCGTGCCCTCGGGCTGCTCGTTCGGCTCCATCATCGCGCTGGAGTGGCTGCGCCAGCCGTATCACCTGTGCCGCATCGAGATGCCCGGCCAGGTGCAGGGCGAAGACTACCGCCGCCTCAATCCACTGGGCGAAACCCCGACCCTGCGAACCACACAGGGCGAGCTGCTCAGCGAGAGCCTGGCCATCCTCAACCACCTGGCCGCGAAGGGCATCGCACAGGGCCTGGGCTTCGCACAGGGCACCTCCGGCTTCGATCGCCTCAACCATCGGCTGGCCTATCTCAACACCAGTTTCTTCGGTGCCTACGCGCCGCTCTGGCACGCACTGGAGCATGCGGAAGGCGATGAAGGCGAGGCGCTGCGTGCCTATGGCACGACCAAGGTGCGCCACGCCCACCAGGCGCTGGAGCAGATGATCGGCACGGGCCCGTGGCTGCTGGGCGAACAGCGCAGCTTTGCCGACGCCTACTTCGCAGGCATCGCGCGCTGGAACGACTATCACCAGGTGGTCGATCGACGCGAGTTCCCAAGGGTGCAGCAGCTGTTCGAGCGCCTGCAGGACGACGCCGGCGTGCAGTTCGCCCACGCCATCGAAGCGCAGCAGCCGGCAACCAGCGGCGGTGGATTCCTCGGCGAGGTGCGGCTGGAAGACGTGCTTGAGGCCGCAGCGGCCTGAGCCCTGTCCTGCCCGTGCGGCAGCGGCGCGCAATACCTCTTGCGCGCCGCGCTACAGTGGTATGTCCCCCGCTGCAGGAATCCGCGCATGTCCACGTTCTCCGATCCGCAGGCGGTGGCCCGCTATGCCGAAGCGCCGCTGCGCCAGGTGCCCGGCTTCCTCGCCCTGCAGCAGATGAGCCGGCTGCTGCTGGCCGAACGTGTCCCTGCGCAGGGCCGCGTGCTGGTGCTGGGTGCCGGTGGCGGGTTGGAACTGAAGGCCTTCGCCGAGGCGCAGCCGGGCTGGCAGCTGCTGGGGGTCGACCCGGCCGCGCCGATGCTGGCCCTGGCCGAGCAGACACTGGGTCCGCTGATGTCGCGCGTGCAGCTGCTGGAAGGCTATATCGACGATGCACCCGATGCGCGCTTCGACGGTGCCAGCTGCCTGCTGACCCTGCACTTCCTCGATGCCGGGCAGCGCCTGCACACGCTGCGCGAACTGCACCGGCGCCTGCAACCCGGCGCGCCGCTGGTGGTGGCGCACCACAGCGTGCCACAGGACCCGGCCGGCAAGCTGCGCTGGTTGCAGCGCTACGCGGCGTTCGCCGAAGCCTCGGGGGTTGCCCACGCCGATGCGCAGCGCGCGATCGACGCCATTGCCGAACGGTTGCCGTTGCTGTCGCCGGAGCAGGAGGTTGTGCTACTGCAGGAGGCCGGCTTCGACAACGTGGAGCTGTTCTACGCCGGCTTCAGCTTCAAGGGCTGGGTGGCGTACGCCGGATGATGCCTACGGCACCACGGTAATGCCGATGCGCTGCATCAACAGCGCCACCTGCTGCACATCCAGCGTGGCGCCACGCAGGTTGGTGCTGCGCAGGTCCAGCTCGCCCAGCTCGGAGTTGGTCAGGTTGCAGTCTGTGAAGTTGGCACTGTTCCAGTCGATCCCCTCGAACTGGCCACCGGACAGATCCGAACCGGCGAAACTGGCACCGCTCACGTTCGCGCCATCCCAGCGGTTCTCCCACAGTTCGCACTTTTCCAGCGTCACTCGCGAGAAATTGGCATAGCGCAGGTTCGACTTCTTGATGAACGCGCTGCAGAACCAGCTGCGCGTGGTGATCTGGTTCATGAAGCTGGCGTTGCTGAAATCCGCGCCCTGCGCACGGCACTCGCTGATCTCCAGGCCCAGCGCCTTGATGAAACTGAAGTGGCACATGCTGATGTCGCAACTACGGAAGCTGGCTTCCTTCAATGTGGCGCCGTTGAAGCGGCAACCGGCGCGGTTTTCAGCGTCGTAGAAGCTGCAGTTGATGAACTCGGTGGCGGTCAGGTCCGCGCCGGAGAAATCGCATTCGTAGAACTGCTGGTCGACCACTTTCTGGCCGGTGTACTGGTCCGCGCCGATGCGCAGCTTGCGGTGAACGGTGGGGGACATCGTGGATTCCATGCCGGGTGCCCCGCCATGATGCCGGGCCGCGAGGGCGATCCATAGACGCTGGCGCGGTTGGGTTCACCGGCAGTCCAGCCGATCTGTGGTCACGCCCGCCAAATGCACGTTGTTGCACGTTAATGCACGAACGTGCAGACTTGCGGCATGAGCTCCGATCCCAGCCCCCTCCCCGCCCAGCGCACCCTGCAGATCCTCGAGGAACTACGCCAGCAGGGCCGCGTGGTCGCCGCCGAACTGGCGCGCCGCTATGCCGTCTCCGAAGATTCGATCCGCCGCGACCTGCGCGAGCTGGCCGCCCAAGGCCTGTGCCAGCGTGTCTACGGCGGCGCCGTGCTGCCGCCCCCCAAGGAACGCCCGCTACGCGAGCGACTGACCCGCGACCGCGGCGACAAGGCCGAGCTGGCCGCCCGCGTCTGCGCGCTGCTGCAGCCCGGCCAGGTCGTACTGCTCGACGCCGGGTCGACCAACCTGGCGATCGCCCAGCAGCTGCCGACCGCTCTCGGCCTGACGGTGATCACCAATGCTCCGCAGATCGCCACCGCCGCCAGCATGCTTGAAGGCACCTCGGTGCAGCTGATCGGCGGCCGCCTGGCCAGCGGTGGCGGCGCGGTCGGCGCCGAAGCGTTGGCGCAGGTGCAGCGCCTGCGCGCCGACGTATACCTGCCCGGCCCCTGCGCGGTGGACGGCGACACCGGCGTCTGGGCAATGGATTCGGAAGAAGCCACGCTGAAACGCGCGATGGTGGCCTGCAGCAGCCGCGTCATCGTCGCCGCAACCACTGAAAAGCTCGGTGCCCGCGGTAACTGGCAGATCGCCAGCCTCGACGAGATCGACGACCTGGTGCTGACCACCACCGCGCCCCCCGCATTGGCGGCGCGCTTCCGCGCCGCAGGCATCGCGGTACACCCCACTCCGCCCTGACCGTACCGCTCATGTCCCTTGCCAACCGCGCGCGTGCCGAACAGCACGCGACCCGCGCTGCGTTCTTCATTCCCGGCTTCGCCACGGCGTTGTGGGCCACCCTGGTGCCATTCGCCAAAGCGCGCACCGACATCAACGACGCTACGCTGGGCCTGGTGCTGCTCTGCCTCGGTGCCGGTTCGCTGCTGGCCATGCCGCTGTCCGGTGTACTGGCCGCACGCCTGGGCTGCCGGCGGGTGATGGTGGCCAGCAGCCTGCTGATCTGCCTGACCGTGCCCGGCCTGGCGCTGGCCGGTTCGGCCTGGTCACTGGGGCTGGTGCTGTTCGTGTTCGGCGCCGCCGTGGGCGCAATGGACTGCACGATGAACGTGCAGGCCGTCATCGTCGAGCGCGAAGCACGGCGGGTGATGATGTCCGGCTTCCATGCCTTCTTCAGCATCGGCGGCTTCCTCGGCGCGGCCACCATGACCGTGCTGTTGTCCGCACAGCTGCCGCCACTGGCATCGGTGCTGATCGGCGTTGGCGCCATGCTGCTGGTGATGCTGCTGTCGGCGGCGTACTGGCACAGCGAACGCATGCCGCACGACGCACCGATGTTGGCCCTGCCGCACGGCATCGTGCTGTTCATCGGCGTGCTGGCGTTCGTCGCCTTCCTCGGTGAAGGCGCGATGCTGGACTGGAGCGCGGTCTTCCTCAGCGATGTGCGTCGCGTCGATGCCAGCCTCGCCGGTATCGGCTACGTAACCTTCACCCTGACCATGACCGTGGCGCGCTTGTTCGGCGACGCACTGGTGGAGCGCGTAGGCCGTGAGCGCGCGATCGTGTTCGGCGCGCTGCTCGCCGCCGCGGGAGTGCTGGTGCTGACCGTGGTCACGCCGTGGCAGGCGTCGCTGGCGGGCTATGTGCTGGTCGGCCTCGGTTGCGCCAACATCGCACCGGCACTGTTCTCGCTGGCCGGCCACCAGACCCGCATGCCCGGCGCACTGGCAATCACCGCCGTTTCCACGCTGGGCTTTGCCGGCATCCTTGCTGGCCCAGCACTGATCGGTTTTGCTGCCAACCACTTCGGCCTGATCGCTGCGTTCATCGGCGTGGCCACGGCCTTGTTGCTGGTGGCCGTGTCCACACGTTGGCTGCGGATGTAGCCCAGGGCCTCAGCGCCGCCTGTGCCGCAGCTTCATCCGCAATCGCCGATAGCCGATCACCGTCGCCGTGGCACACAGCGCGGTGCCAGCAGCGCTCAGCAGCAGCAACACCGCCAGCCGGGCACCTTCCTGGCGCAGCATCGCCGGTAGGTCCCAGCTGTGCAGGAAGTAGAACAACCAGCGCCCCACGCGCTCGCGATGCCCCATCGTCAGCAACGGATCGCCCGTGGCCAGATCGAGATAGACCCGCGTCGCCTCGGCATCGCCGAAGTCCACCACTGCCACCGGGAAGCGGCGTACCGCTGCACCATTCATGGCTTCCGGTGCACGCGGATAGAAGTAGGCGTCCGCTGCACGCTGCACCACGAAGCCCTGCATCGGCGCAGCGGACAGCGCACGCACCTTCTGCTGCAGCCACGCTGCCGGCAGCAACCGCGCAACCTGCAAGTGCCCATTGCCGCTGGACACGATGCGGGTCTCGCCCCGCCCGTCCAGCAGCACTGCGAACAGCTCGCCTCCGATGCGGCGCCACTGGATCTCGACCGGTTGGAAGCGCTCAGCATCGGCCACCGCCAGAAGCTTCACCGGCTCACCCAACGCGCCATCCACCGTTACCGCGCTGCCACGATAGCGTTCAACATCGATCGCCTCGCGCGTGCTGCTGAAGACCCCCAATGGATTCATCGACATCAGCCCGCTGAAGATCCAGGTGAACACGAAGGCCGCAGCCATCAGTCCGATCAGATGGTGCCAGTGCATCCACGGTTCGACGTACGGCGTCTTCGCACCGGAGCGGTAGCGCCCGCGGAAACGCCAGCGCCACACACCCACCACGATGCCGCTGACCGCCGCCACCGTGCACAGCGCGGACAGCACGATCACCACCCACGTCCAGACCGGATCCACCGACTGCATGCGCAGGAAATACAGCCAGTGCAGCCAAGCCCCCACATAGTTCCAGCGCTGCTGCACATGCGGTGCGTCCAGCACCACTTCACCGGTGCGCGAGGACACATACAGGTCACCGGGCTGTACGCCCCCCACCTCCACCCGATACAGCGGCCGATGCACATCCAGTGCGCGCGAATGCGTCCAACGGTCCTCTTCCACGCGCATTGCACCGACAAAGGCCGGGCCGCCAGCAAACTGTGCCGCTGACGCTTCGGCGCGCTGTGCCGACACTGGCAGCAGGGCCTGGCCGGTGACGGCTGACCACGCCCCCACGTTGCTTCCCGTGCGCACCACATACGCAGGCTCGCCACGCAGCGTGGTCAGCGCCACGGCCTCCGGCTCAGCCTGCACGGCTGCAGGCAGCACCGACAGCCCGCGCAGATCGCGGGCCTCCGGCAGCACCGGCAATGCCGCCAGACGTTCACCGGGCGTCAGCTTCGGGTAGCCAATGAACAACATCACCATGCCGCTGACGAACCACAACAGCATCAGCAGGCATCCGCCGATGCCGAGCCAACGGTGCACCAGGTAGGTCCAGCGCTTGGCAGTGGATCGCAGCGACATGGTGCGCGTCCTCAGAAGCGATGGTCGACGGTGAACTCGACGCGGCGATCCGCGCCCAGCAGCCACTGCGTGCTGGTGTAGTACGCGGTGGCGTAGTACGCCTTGTCGAATACGTTGAACAGGCGCGCTGACAATCGCGTGCGCGGTGCTGCCTGCCAGGTCAGCGCCAGATCAGTGGTGCTGTAGCTGGGCAACTCCAGCGTGTTGGCATTGTCTGCGTAGCGCTTGCCGACATAGCGAACGCCACCCGCCGCGCTCCAGTCCGGTGCGAACTGCCAGCTCAACCACACATTGGCCAGGCGTTCGGCCACGTTCGGCGGCACGTTGCCATCGCGCGAGACCAGCATCGGCGGCGAACCTGTGGTCTCCAGGAAGTCCTCGAACTCGGCCTTCAGCACCGTGGCGTTGGCATCCAACGTCCAGTGCGGCGCGACGTTCCAGTTCAACGACGCCTCGATACCACGCGAGGTCTGCGCGCCCACCTGCACGCGGCGGTCCGGCACCAGCGGATCGCGGCTGAGCAGCCCGGTCTTGCGGATGCGATACGCCGCCAGCGTCCACTCGCCGCCATCGAAGGCCTGCTTCAGGCCCACCTCGATCTGCCGCCCCTTGGCCAGGTCGAAGGCACCGTTGGCCGGGCTGATCATCAGCAGCCCACTGACCGGGTCCGCCGCCTGCGAGTACTGCGCATACAGGCTCAGCGTCGGCCGCAGCGCGAACACCGTACCTGCGCGCCAGCCGGTGCTGCTGTAGGTCTTCGAGAACGCATTCTGGCCGCTGATCAGATCGGTACGGTCGATGCGCGCGCGGTCGTGGCGCAGCCCACCCAGCACCGACCAGCGCTCGCTCAGCGCCAACCGGTCTTCCGCGAACAGCGCGTACTGCTCGGCACGATTGCGGTAGCGCGGCAGGTTCGGCGCGTCGCTGGCGAACTGGCCCGGCACCGGATCGAACGGGTCGACCGGGCCCGAGCTGCCGGCATAGGTGTTGTTGGTGTGCTTGAAGTGCGCGCGGTTGGCGTCCAGGCCCACCGCGAAGCTGTTCTGCAGGCCACCTGCGGTCCCCTGCACGCGCAGCGTCGAGGTCAGTCCGGTCTGGTCCTGGTTGTGGGTGATCTCGGTGTTTCCCGAGCGATCGATCAAGCCGGTAGCGCGACTGTAGACATAGGCTTCGGCATTGCGCCAATCGCGCTGGCTGTCGATCTGGTAGAGGCGCGTGCGCCATTCCACGTTCGCGTTCGGCGTCCACAGCGCATCGAGCTGGGTCCAGCGGTCGCGATAGCGGATCTGGCTGTCTTCCACGTTGTAGTTGCGGTGGCGCAGCGCCTCCAGCTGGCGGCCCTCGACCAGCGGCGTGCCGAAGTAGCGCATCGGTTGCTGGTAGCCCTGCGCATGGGTGAGGGTCAGCTGCAGGTCCGCGCGCGGCTGCCACAGCAACGCACCGGAGAATGTCGCGTCACTGTTGCGCCCACGATCGACCCAACCACCGCTGTAGTTGCCACTCACGTCCAGCCGGTAGGCCAGCTCGGGCGTCAGCGCGCCACCGCTGCCGAAGCCCAGGCGCGCGGTGTCCTCGCTGCCCACGGTTACGCTGATCTCGTTCTCGATCGCACCACGCGTGGGCTTCTTCGGCACGATGTTGATCACGCCGCCGATCGCACCGTCGCCATGGATGACCGAGGCCGGGCCGCGCAGCACTTCGATGCGCTCGATCGACCAGGTATCGAACGGGAAGGTGATACCCACGCCACCGTACTGGCGCAGCCCGTCGTACAGGCGCATCACCGAAGCGCCATCGGTGAAGCCGCGGCTGGACAGCGCACTCAGGCCGTTGCCCGGGTGCGGCATCGCACTGATCGCACCTGCCCGGCTGATCGCATCGTTGAGGTTGCTGTCGCCACGCTGCTCCAGTTGTTCGCGCGAAATCACCGTCAGGCTGGCCGGTGTCTGCAGCACGCTCAGGCCCAGCGCGGAACCGGCGTTGGCGGTGGACGACAGCTCACCGCCGCGGGTATCGACCACCCGCACGGTATCCAGCGTGGTCGGTGGTGCCGCATCGGCGGCAAGCAGGGGCGCGGCGTGCAGGAGCAATGCGCACAGGACAGGCAGCGTCGCCCGGCGCAGGTGCGCGGAGTTGGGGTTCGTTTTCATTTTTTTCACGGCATGCAAGGCCACCCCGCAATGGCAGGGCAGCAATCAGAAAGGGGCAAACACGCGCGTGCGGGCACCGGCCGTGGCCGGCAACCTCATGGAAAAATGTTCAATGCAACGCGCGTGCGGCTCAGGCAGCCATCAGTGCCGGCGGCCCACGCGCTCCCAATGTGCCGCTGATACGTTGCGGCAACGCCCGCACCGCACCGCGCAGCGCGCGGCACACCGGTGCCATCGGCGCCAACAGCAGCACTGCCGCCACCAGCAGCGTGATCAGCCGTGCAGCGATCAGACAGTAGTCGCAGTCCACGCCCATTTCATGATCGGCATGTGGGTCGGCGGGCGGCTTCTTTGCGGCGTCGCCATGCGGCATCGCCATCGCGTGATGGTCGTGGTGCCCGTCCATCGCGTGCTGCGCATGCTCTGCGTGCATCGCGTGATCCATCGCCGCCGCCGGCACTGCAGCAGCCACGTGACCGTGCGCCAGCCAGCGGCTCACCAGCGGGGCGAGCAGCACCAGCAGCATGGCAAGCCATGCCAGGGCCTGGAACCGGCGGTGGAGGACAGAACGACGCACGCCGCCATTCTACGGGGCCCTGACCAACCTTGGACCCGGTTCAGGGTTTGCCCCCTGCGACACGGTGACGCAGGGCTGTGCTGCCGGCCACAGCGATGGGCACGCCCTCCCTGCGCACGCCCACCACGCTGTGGAACCACGCCATGCGTGGATGCGCTTCGCGCATCAACTCACGTACTGCGCCTGCCCGTTCCCGAACGACCAGTTTTCCCGCTTCACTTCCACCAGGTTGATGAACACATCCTCGCGGCGGATACCCACCGCCGCGTGCAGGCCCTCGGCGATGCCGGCGTACAGCGCCTTCTTCTGCTCCAGCGTGCGCCCTTCGTTCCAGGTGATCTGGATGCAGATGAAATCGTCGGTGCGGTCCACGCCCAGGTAGCCGGGGTCATAGATCAACGTGCCCGGCTCATGTTGCTGGAAGATCTGGAAGCGATCGTTCTCCGGCACGCCCACCGAGCGCATGGCCTGGTAGATGGTTTCGCCGACGCGTTGCAGGTAGTCGGCGGATTTACCTTTGCGAAGATCAATGCGGGCGAGCGGCATGGTGGCACTCCAGAGTGGATGGGCACGGCGACGGGCTGAGACTACGCCTGCCCGGGGCGGCGGGACAGCGCAGGGATGGAACCCTCTGCTTCCATTCGTGGCACGGGCCCGCCCACGTGCGTAACGAAGGCGACCCGGACGAACAGTTGGGCGCCTTCCACACCGACGGGCTGATCGTGGCCGCGCGACAGCTGGTACGCGAGGCACATCATTGCCTCTCCGGCGACGACGCCTGACCGGCCCGGATATGCGCCCGCTACAATCGAGCAGGGAGCGCAGGAGACCGCAATGGACGCCGAACACCTGGAGTACTTCAAGGCCGCACTGGAAGGCCGCGCAAGCGTGGGCTGGAACGTCTGGTTCACCGCCAACCAGCAGGCGCTGGCACAACACCTGAGCCGTCCTGCACTGCTGCGCTTGAAGTTCAGCAAACTGGATGAAGCCGAACGCCTGCTGGCCGAGGCCGGCATCGTGCCCTGCAGCACAGCGGGCAAGCGCTACGAAATGTACTGCGCGCAGTTCTCGGCGGACGTGGTGGACGCGAACGGTCGCCCGCTACCGGCCATCTGGCGCGCGGCGCACGGCGGTGCCATCGGCCTGCTTGCCGATGGTGAGCAGGAGGCCGGCCAGGCGAAGCTGCTCGCGGAGTTCCGCCGCGTCCGCAAGCGCGGACTGCAGCAGGCCCATGAATGGTTGGCCGATCTGTGCTTTGAAGGCGAGATGGAACTGAGCGGCGGCAATGCCGATGTGGGCCGTAGCCTGCTGGCGGTGGTGGTGCGGGCCGGCAGCGGTCACGACCTGCTGGATGCAACCGCGATGATCGCGCGCGAGCTGCTGGAGGACCTCGGCTGAAACGGTGATCGCTTCGGCGGGTACTACGGAATCACAGGCAACAAAAAAGCCCCCATTGCTGGAGGCTTCTTTCGTTCTGCAACATGGTGGGCGGTACAGGGATCGAACCTGTGACCCTTGCCGTGTGAAGGCAATGCTCTACCGCTGAGCTAACCGCCCGGTGTGTTGCTGAGCCGCTCATTATAGGGGCTTTTCAGAGGCCGTCAACCGTTTTTCACATTCGTGTTCACAGGCATTTCGAGGGACGCCGCCGGGCATGGCCCGGCGCTACCGAGGGCGGCAATCCGCGCGCCGTTACATCGTATGGGTCGGCTTGTCCGAGCCGGTCAGGCCGGCCAGCAGGGTCTCGATCTTGTGGCGCACGCCCTCGCCTTCGGCACCGTCGGCCAGCTGCACGCCGATGCCGGCGGTGCGGTTACCCTGCGCGCCGGCCGGGGTCACCCAGATCACCTTGCCGGCCACCGGCAGGCGCTCGCTGGAATCGGGCAGGGTCAGCAACAGGAACACTTCGTCCCCCAGGAAGTAGCGCTTGGGCGTGGGCACGAAGATGCCGCCGTTCTTCACGAATGGCATGTACGCGCTGTACAGCGCGGCTTTGTCCTTCACGGCCAGGGACAGGATGCCCTGGCGGGCGTTGCTGGCACTCATCGATTTCCCCTTGCGGCAGGCCGCTCGTTCACCTTGTTCCAGGCCAGCAGCAACTCGACCACGGCAAGGTCTGCACGCACCGTGGTGCGCAGCAGGTCGCGGGTGCGGTTGGCCGCATCGAACCAGGCTGCAAGCTTGTGCAATCGCTCCGGCGTGGTCAAGGCATCGGTGCTGGCCTGGGCCAGCGCCAGGTCGGCGGCGAAGCGCAGGCGCAGCGCCGCGTTGTCATCACCGCACCACTTCTGCGCCAGCTCCACCGCGCCGGTCTTGCCGGCGGCCAGCTGTTCCAGCTCGCGGCCCACTTCGCGGCGCAGGCTCAGGCCATCTTCGCGCAGCCAGTTGTCGGCCTGGCCGGGATGGCCGCGCGCTGCGTCCAGCGCTTCGCGCGCGGCCGCTTCGCTGTGCCTCTGCTGCTGCAGCCACGCCATGGCTTCCTCGCGCGGCGGCAGTTTGAATTCCAGGCGCTGGCAGCGGCTGCGCACGGTCTGCGGCAGGCGTGCCGGGTCGCTGCTGATCAACCACAGATAGCGGCCGGGCTGCGGCTCTTCCAGCGTCTTCAGCAGCGCGTTGGCCGCCGAGCGGTTGATCGCATCGGCCGGGTCGACGATCACCACCTGCGCCACGCCGTACTGCGGGGTCAGCGCCAGCTTGTCGGTGATCTCGCGCACCTGCTCGATGACGATCTCGGTGCGCAGCTTGTCGCCGCTCTTGTTCGGAATGAAGCTGACCAGCTGCAGGTCAGGATGGGTGCCGGCGGCGATCAGCTGGCGCGTGCGCATGGCATGCGCGGCATCGCCGCGCGCCAGCACGTGGTCGGCCAGGGCCAACGCCACCTCGCGCTTGCCCAGCCCGGCCGGGCCGCAGATCAGCAGGCCATGACCAAGGCGGTCGGCATCGAGTGCGGCCACGGTCTGATCGAAGGCGCGCTGCTGCCAGGGCGAGAACGTACTCATGCGCCCTCCCCGCCCTGCAGCCACCGCTCGACCTGCGCGACCACATCGGCCGCTACACGCGCCTGCACCTGGCCGGCGTCGATCAGCGCGAAGCGCTGCGGGTCCTGCTGCGCGCGGCTGCGGAACACTTCGCGCACGCGCTGGAAGAAATCATCCTGTTCGCTCTCGATGCGGTCTGGCCACAGGTCGCGGCCATTGGCGCGCGCGCGGCCCACTGCCACGTCCACGTCCAGCAGCAGGGTCAGGCCCGGCAGCAGGCCCACCGCGCGACGTTCCAGATCGGCAATCCACTGCGGATCGAGGCCGCGGCCACCGCCCTGGTAGGCATAGCTGGAATCGGTGAAGCGATCGCTCAGCACATAGGCGCCGCGCTGCAGTGCCGGCTGGATCACCTGGCGCACATGCTGCGCACGTGCAGCGAACACCAGCAGCAGCTCGGCTTCGGCGCTGAGCGGCTCGGCGGCGATCTCGGCATCGGGTTTCAGCACCAGGCCACGGATGCGCTCGGCCAGCGGCGTACCGCCCGGCTCGCGGGTCAGCACCACCTCGTGGCCGTGGCTGCGCAGGCAGTCACGGATGGCATTGATGGCGGTGGTCTTGCCTGCGCCCTCGCCGCCTTCCAGGCTGACGAAACGCGGGTGGCGAAGCAGCGCTGGACTCATTGCGCCGGGGTCTCCTTGGTACGTTGCTGGCGCAGCTGCTGCAGGTAGCGGGCCACTGCGGCGTTGTGCTGGTCCAGGCTGGGCGAGAACACGTGCGCGCCACTGCCATCGCCCACGGCGACGAAGTACAGCGCGTCGCCCGCTGCGGGTTGCGCGGCCGCCATCAGCGCATCGCGGCTGGGCATGGCGATCGGGGTCGGGGTCAGGCCGGCGCGGGTGTAGGTGTTGTAGGGCGTATCGGTGGTCAGGTCGCGGCGGCGGATGTTGCCGTCATACGCAGCACCGATGCCGTAGATCACGGTCGGGTCGGTCTGCAGGCGCATGCCGATCTTCAGGCGGCGCATGAACACGCCGGCAATCTGCGGACGCTCGCTGGCCAGCGCGGTTTCCTTCTCGATGATCGAGGCCATCGTCAGCAGCTCGTAGGGCGTGTTGATCGGCAGGTCCGGCGCGCGGCTTTCCCAGGCTTCATCCAGTGCGTCCTGCATTGCAGCGTGAGCACGCTTGAGCACATCCAGATCGCTGTCGCCACGCTGGTAGACGTAGGTCTCCGGCAGGAAGCGGCCTTCCGGATGCTGGCCACCGAAGCCGAGGCGCTGCATCAACGCGGCGTCATCGAGGTTGTCGGTGGTGTGCAGCAGCGGCTCGGCGCGCTTGAGCGCGGCACGCAACTGGCGGATGTTCCAGCCTTCAATGATCGTGACGCGGTGCTGCAGCACCTTGCCGGCGCGCATGCGCAGCAGCAGATCACGCGGGGTCAGGTCGCTGCTGAGCGCGTACTCACCCACCTTCAGCTTGCCGGCCGCATCGAGCTGGCGCGCCAGCAGCTGCCACTGCGCGTCCTGGCCCTCGTCCACGCCGGCGTCGCGCAGCTTGCGCAGCACGCTGTTCATGCCATCGCCGCTGGCGATGACCACGCTCTCGGCGGACGGGGTGATCGGAGCGTCGGCGAACCGGGTCTGCTGGTAGAAGAACCATGCGCCCGCGCCGGCCACGACGGCGGCCAGCACCACCACCAGCGTTACCACGAACAGACACCCGCGCTTGGCTCCCGCCATGGACTACCTCTGAACTCGATTCCGTCGTGCAGGATACCGTGCCGGTGGATTGGGGTCATGACCGGGGTGGCGCCTGCGTGCCGACCAACGGTCGGCACCCACCGTGGGGGAATGGGGTTGCCGGCCAGCGGCCGGCACTACCCCTGCTGGCCGAGCGCGCGCAGCAGGCCGCGGGCCTTGGCGCGGGTCTCGTCCAGTTCCTTGTCCGGGTCCGAGTCAACCACGATGCCGGCGCCGGTGCGGAAGCTCACCTCGTGGCCATCCACTTCGGCGGTACGGATCAGGATGTTCAGGTCCAGGTCGCCATCGCGGTTCAGCCAACCGAAGGCGCCGGTATAGGCACCACGCGGCACCTGCTCCAGCTCGCTGATGATCTGCATGCAGCGCACCTTCGGGCAGCCGGTGATGGTGCCACCCGGGAACGTGGCGGCGATCACCTCGCCGGGGGTGACCTCCGGGCGCAGATGGCCGCTGACGTTGCTGACGATGTGATGCACGTGCGCGTAGCTCTCCACGGTCATCAGCTCATCGACCACCACGGTACCAGGCAGGCAGATGCGGCCCAGGTCGTTGCGCTCCAGGTCGATCAGCATCACGTGCTCGGCACGCTCCTTCGGGTGACCGACCAGTTCCTGGATGCGCGCAGCATCATCGTCCCCCTCGAAGCGCGGACGCGTACCGGCAATCGGCCGGGTCTGCGCGTGGCCGGCATGCACCGACACCAGCCGCTCCGGCGAGGAACTGACCACATGGCGGCCGTGCGCGCTGAACAGGCCGGCGAACGGTGCCGGGTTGGCACGGCGCAGCTGCGCGTACAGCGCCTGCGGGCTGACCGGTGCGGCAAACTGCGCGCTCCAGCGCCGCGACAGGTTCACCTGGAACACATCGCCGGCACGCAGGTACTCGATCACCCGGCGCACGCCGTCGGTGAAGCGCTGCGGCGCGTCCTCGCCGACCGACTGCGGTGGCTGCCAGCCCTGCCCGGCTTCGGGCAGCGTGGCCGAGGCCAGTGCCACCAGCGCATCCAGCAACGCCTGCTCGCCGGCTTCGGCGATGACGAAGCTGGCCTCGTTGTAGTGGTCGTGCAGCACCGCGGCCGGGCAGCGCAGCGCCAGCGCGGTCGGGCGGCCGTCCTCGCGTGCGCGCGCCGGCAGCACCGGTTCTATCTGGCTGGCCACTTCGTAGTCCAGCATCAACGCCCAACCGCCGCGGAACGGCAGGCTGTGGCTGCCGTCATGCAGCAGGCGTTCGTGCTGCCAGGCGCGATCCAGAACCTGCAGGAAGCTGCCGGCCTGCACCGCATCATGCTGGTCGCGCACCTGGCCATCGGCATCCAGCCGCAGGCTATCGCCCTGCGCGGCCAGCAGCAGGCTCCAGCGGCCCTGGGCAGTGCCCGAGGCGGTGGATTCCATCAGCAGCGGGAAGCGCGACGGGTCGTGCTGCTGCAGGGCCAGCAGATCGATCGGGTGCGGCAGCGGGTGGATCAGCGGTGCGTGGGTCATGGCGGCCAGTTCGGGGATTCAGATGCACGGAAGCCGCCTTGCGGCGGCCTCCTCGTGCGTAGAGTCGAGGGTTGTAGGCAGTTTTTGAGGTGTAGTGCTGGAACGAGGGAGGTTTAAACTACGGCCTCGCGTGGGGGTTCAGGGGGGTTTGCTCGTTTGTTTGCCAGAAGCAGGCGAGCAAGCTCGACTCTACAACGTCGGTCAGACGCGCTTGAAGATCAGCGTGCCGTTGGTGCCGCCGAAGCCAAAGCCATTGGACATCACCACGTCGACCTTGGCCTGGCGTGCTTCATTGGGCACGTAGTCCAGGTCGCAGCCTTCGCCCGGCTGCTGCAGGTTGATGGTCGGCGGGATGACGTTGTCCTGCAGCGCCATCACCGAGAAGATCGCTTCCACGCCGCCGGCAGCACCCAGCAGGTGGCCCGTCATCGACTTGGTGGAGCTGACCATCATCTTGTAGGCGTGGTCGCCGAAGGCAGTCTTCATCGCCATGGTCTCGCCCAGGTCGCCCAGCGGCGTGGAGGTGCCGTGCGCGTTGAGGTAGCCCACCTGTTCCGGGGTCACGCCGGCATCCTTCATGGCCATGACCATGCAGCGGGCGGCGCCTTCGCCGTTCTCGCTCGGTGCGGTCATGTGGTACGCGTCGGAGCTGGCGCCGAAGCCGGCCAGTTCACAGTAGATCTTCGCACCACGCGCCTTGGCGTGTTCGTACTCTTCCAGGATCAGGATGCCGGCGCCGTCGCCCAGCACGAAGCCATCGCGGTCCTTGTCCCACGGGCGCGAAGCCTGTTCCGGGGCGTCGTTGCGGGTGCTCATGGCCTTCATCGCGCAGAAGCCACCCAGTGCGGTCGGCGACGAGCCACGCTCGGCACCACCGACCACCATCACGTCGGCATCGCCGTACTGGATCATGCGCATCGCGGTACCGATCGAATGGTTCGAGGTCGCGCATGCCGACACCGCCGAGAACGACGGGCCCTTCAGGCCGGTGATGATGCTCAGCTGGCCCGGCAGCATGTTGATGATGGTCTTGGGCACGTAGAAGGGCGAGATCTTCTTGCCCTCGTGGAACTCGATGGTCTGCTCTTCGATGCCGAGCAGGCCGCCGATGCCGGCACCGACGATGGCGCCGATGCGCTCGGCATTGGCGTCGGTGATTTCCAGGCCCGAGTCGTGCAGGGCCATGAACGAGGCACCGAGGCCGTAATGGATGAACGGGTCCATCTTCTTGGCATCCTTGCCGCTGACCCGGAATTTGCCGAACAGTTCATTGTCGGCGGTGATGTCGAATCCCTTGACCTCACCTGCAATCTTGGTGGTGAACCGATCCAGATAGGCATCAGAAACGTTGGTCAGCGGACCGATGCCCGAACGACCCTGGGTGATGCCTTCCCAGCTGCTGGCCAGATCATTGCCCAACGGCGAGACGATACCCAGGCCGGTTACGACGACGCGACGCTTCATTGCTGATTCTCCTGGCCCGGATGATTTCAACGGGCAACTCGGTTTGCTTCGGTGTGATGCTCAAACACACGGGGCCGCAACAGCGGCCCCATGGGGTGCGGTGCGCGGCGAGCGTGAGCCCGCGCGCGCACTGCCGTCTGACATCAGGCCTTGACGTGGGCCTTGATGTAGTCGATGGCGGCCTGCACGGTGCTGATCTTCTCGGCTTCTTCGTCCGGGATCTCGCACTCGAATTCTTCTTCCAGGGCCATCACCAGCTCGACGGTGTCCAGCGAGTCAGCGCCCAGGTCATCGACGAACGATGCGCTGTTGGTGACTTCTTCTTCCTTGACGCCAAGCTGTTCGACGACGATTTTCTTGACGCGTTCTTCGATGGTGCTCATGGGATCTCGCTCCAGATGGAGTTGTGGTTCAAAAGTGGTCGCCATCAAAGGCGATGGCCGTGGGATAGTGTAGTGGAAACCGGCGCGGCCTTGCATCGCAGCAAAAACCTCCGCAGATCAACCACTTGCGGCGCAATCCCTGCGCCCCTTGCTTACGGCATGTACATGCCACCGTTCACATGGAGGGTTTCGCCGGTGATGTAACCGGCAGCCGGGCCGGCCAGGAAGGCCACCGCATGGGCGATGTCTTCCGGCGAACCCAGGCGTTCGAGGGCGATGTCGTTGATCAGCGCGGTACGCGCTTCTTCCGGCAACGCCTTGGTCATGTCGGTGTCGATGAAGCCGGGTGCGACAACATTGACGGTGACACCGCGCGAACCGATTTCCTTGGCCAGCGACTTGCTGAAGCCGATGATGCCGGCCTTGGCGGCAGCGTAGTTGGCCTGGCCGGCATTGCCGGTCACGCCCACCACCGATGCGATATTGATGATGCGGCCCTTGCGCGCCTTCATCATGCCGCGCATCACCGCCTTGCTGGTGCGGAACACGCTGGTCAGGTTGGTGTCGATGATCGACGCCCAGTCCTCGTCCTTCATGCGCATCAGCAGGTTGTCGCGGGTGATGCCGGCATTGTTGACCAGGATCGAGATCGGGCCGAATTCCTTGGCAATGCCATCGAGCACGCTGTCCAGCGCGGCGGCGTCGGTGACGTTCAGCGCGCGGCCGTGGCCACCGTGGGCGGCCAGGCGCTCACCGATCGCGGCGGCGCCGGATTCAGTGGTGGCGGTGCCGATGACGGTGGCGCCCTGGGCGGCCAGCAGATCGGCGATGGCGGCACCAATGCCACGGCTGGCGCCGGTGACCAGTGCGATTTCACCCTGCAGGGGCTTGCTCATGATGTTTTCCTCAGGCTGGGACGGCCGCCGTACCCGTACCGCTTGCAGCGGCCACCGGTACGGTCGGCAGGAACAAGGGGGATCAGGCCGACCATGCCTCGCGGGCGGCTTCGAAGTCGCCTGGCGTGGCCAGCGAACGGCCGTCGATGGCCTTGTCGATACGCTTGACCAGACCGGTCAGCACCTTGCCCGGGCCGCACTCGGCGATCCGGGTGACGCCACGGCCAGCCAGCGCCTGCACGCACCCGGTCCACTGCACCGGCTGGTACAGCTGCTGGACCAGCGCGGTACGGATCGCGTCAATGCCGTCATGCACCTTGGCGTCGACGTTCTGCACCACCGGCAGCTGCGGCGCCTGCCAGGCCAGGCCGGCCATCACTTCGGCCAGGCGGTTGGCGGCTTCGCGCATCAACGGGGTGTGCGAGGGCACGCTCACGGCCAGCTTGACCGCCTTGCGCACGCCCTTCTCGGCCAGCAGCGCCAGCGCACGGTCGACCGCGTCGGCGTCGCCACCGATCACGATCTGGCCCGGCGAATTGAAGTTGGCCGGCACCACCACCTGGCTGCCTGCGGCTTCGGCGCAGACGTCCAGCACCAGCTGGTCTTCGGCGCCGAGCACGGCGGCCATGGCACCGACGCCGGCCGGTGCGGCTTCCTGCATCAGCTGGCCGCGCAGGCGCACCAGGTGCGCACCGTCATGCAGGCTCAGCGCGCCAGCGGCAACCAGGGCGGTGTACTCGCCCAGGCTGTGACCGGCCAGCACCGACGGGCGCGGACCGCCCACGGCGTTCCAGGCGCGCCACACGCCGATGCTTGCGGCCAGCAGGGCCGGCTGGGTGTATTCGGTGCGGTTGAGCATTTCCTCCGGGCCACCCTGGGACAGCGCCCACAGGTCGACGCCGGCACCATCGGATGCCTCGGTGAAGGCTTCACGCACCTGCGGGTGCAGTTCAGCCAGCTCGGCCACCATGCCCACAGACTGCGAGCCCTGGCCGGGGAAGACAAAAGCGAGGGTGGATACGGTCACGCGGTCATCCGCTTGTTGCAATCGAAGCGGGCCATGATAAGGGGGAACATGCCGTGTCGTCTGTACGTGCGCGTATGCACGCGTATGGTGGGCCAGCCGCGGAACGCCGCCGGGCATGGCCCGGCGGACGCACAGTCAGCAGAACAGCTGCAGGACGTCCAGATCGCCGTCGGCGAGGAAATCCACGCACAGGCCCACCAGCATCAGCACGCCAGCGGTGCTGGCGCCATGGGCGATGAAGATGGAGTGGGCCAGCGCGCGCGCCGAGCGGCCCAGCTTCATGCAGACCCGGGCCAGGCTGCGCAGGCGGCCAGTGACCGCGTGCACGTGCTCGCGCACCGGCGCCTGCGCATCGCCCATCGCCTCGGCCATCATCGCCTGCAGGTGCTCGGGGCGGTCGGCGTAGTACTTGGCCACGCCATAGCCGAACATCAGCCAGTCGCGGGCCTGCGCTTCGGACAGATCCATCACTTCCAGCGGATCTTCCTCGAAGTCGATGAAACCGACCTTCTCGCCATCCCAGGTGAGATTGCGCGGCAACGGCTGACCGAAATAGGCGCCGCGCGCATGCGCTGCGGCAATGGCCAGCATGGCCGCCATCACCAGGCGGTCGCGACCGGCCTCGTCGGCTTCGCGCAGGCAGGTATTGAACGAACTGCCGTTGTCGCCGATCACCAGCGCAGCATGGCCGGTGCCCAGCACATCGGGCACGTTCACGCCCTGCGCCTGCAGTTCTGCAAGGCGACGGGCTTCGGTTTCGCGCGCGGCGTCACCGCCACGGTGCGGCGGCGGGCGCAGGGCATCCAGATGAAAACGACGGGCAACAAAATTGAGCAGGCCAAGGGCCAGCGCGCGGCTTCCCTTGCCGTACTGCTTCAGCCAGGCACGTTGCCCTTCTATGACGATGGGCTCAACCATGACAGGTCCTCCTTAAACGCGTTACGGCCCCAGAGGGGCCGCAACGACAAAGCTTCACGTTGTCGTAACTTGCACTATCAATAGCGCAGCAGAGCCGAACCCCACGTGAAGCCGCCGCCGAAGGCTTCCAGCAGCAGCAGCTGGCCACGTTCGACCTTGCCCGAGCGCACGGCGGCATCCAGCGCCAGCGGCACCGAGCCGGACGAGGTATTGCCGTGCTTGTCGACGGTGACCACGACCTGGTCCATCGACATGTCCAGGCGCTTGGCGGTGGCTTCGATGATGCGCAGGTTGGCCTGGTGCGGAATCAGCCAATCCAGGTCGGACTTGTCCAGGCCGTTGGCAGCCAGAGTCTCGTCCACGACCGAGTCCAGCGCCTTGACGGCGTACTTGAACACGTCGTTGCCCTTCATGTTGATGGTGCCGCCGCCATTGGCGCCGTCCTTGAAGCCGGTCGAAACGCCAACCGGGTTCCACAGCAGCTCCTTCTTGCTGCCATCGGCATGCAGGTGGGTGCTGAGGATGCCGGTGTCTTCGTCGGCCTTGAGCACGACAGCACCGGCGCCATCGCCGAACAGCACGCAGGTGGTGCGATCGTTCCAGTCGACCATGCGGGTCAGCGTTTCGGTGCCGATCACCAGCACGTGCCTGCAGTCGCCGGAGCGGATGAACTTGTCGGCCACGCCCAACGCGAACACGAAGCCCGAGCAGGCGGCGTTGACGTCGAAGGCGGGGCACCCGGCCACACCGAGCTTTGCCTGGATCAGGCACGCGGTGGACGGGAAAATGAGATCAGGGGTGGTCGTGCCGACCACGATCATGTCGAGCTGCGAGGCGTCGATGCCTGCGGCTTCAAGCGCGCGCAGGGCGGCGTTGTAGCCAAGGTCGCTGGTGGTTTCGCCTTCGGCCGCGATGTGCCGCTCACGAATGCCGGTGCGCGACTGGATCCACTCATCCGAGGTTTCGACCATTTTTTCCAGGTCGGCGTTGGTCAGGACTTTTTCCGGCAAATAGCTACCGGTGCCCGCGATCCTCGAGTAGATCCGCTTGCTCATCATGTTTCCTGTTGCGCGGGCCGCCGATCACCGGCACACCCGGGAAAGAAGGCAAAGGCCGCTGCCCGGGGGCAGCGGCCTTCCCGGCACATCAATCTTCTTCGACGGCCGAGGTCTTGGTCTGGATGACCTTCTTGCCGCGGTAGAAACCATCGGCAGTGATGTGGTGACGCAGGTGCACTTCGCCGGTGGTCGGGTCGGTCGACAGCTGCTTGGCGCTCAGGGCGTCATGCGCACGACGCATGCCGCGGCGGGACGGGGTGACACGGGATTTCTGCACAGCCATGGGATTGCTCCAAACTCGGTTCGTTTTGCTTCGTCGTATCGTCGCGCAGGACGCCAGCGCCCAGCACACTTTCGCTTTCGCCGCAGCCGCCGACGACAATCCGGCTGCTATTGTTTCTTCAGTGCCGCCAACGCCGCGAACGGGTTGGCCTGCTTTGTTTCTTCTTCGCTCGGCGCCCAGTCCTTGTCGACTGCTTCACCGTCGGGCGACAGCGGCACCACAGGCACCGCCAGCACCAGCTCGTCCTCGACCAGGTCCAGCGGACGCAGCTGGCCGTCTTCCGGCACCAGCAACGCCTCGTACTCCTCCGGCAGGGACGATTCCTCGTCCTCGTCGCGGATCAGGCCAAGCCTCTGGGTCATCTTCACCGGCAACAGGAATCGCTGCATGCTGCGCTGACAAGTCAGCGGCAACGCGGTGTCGATGGTCAATTCCACATAGGATACCCGCAAGACGTCGTCGCGACCGAATTCAAGCGAGTAATTGCACTCACCGTCGGTATCTGCGACCAACCCCTGCAGGCGGGTCAATTCAGCCAGGGACACCTGACCGTCGAAGCGCCTTCGCGCTACAACCATCCGCCAGGCATCCAGCGTTTCGGGCACGTTCGCGGACATAAGCCGCTGAATACTAAGGATCGGGGCGGCGGCTGTCAAATGCCCGCCATACAGGACTTGCCGCTGGCGCTGCGGACACGCCAGACTGCCGCGCCCTGCCCCGGTATTCTCGCATGTCACTGGTCCTGGCCTCCACCTCCCGCTACCGCCGCGAGCTGCTGCAGCGATTGGGCCTTGCCTTCGACTGCGCGCGCCCGGAGGTGGATGAAACCCCGTTGAATGGCGAAGCGCCGCGGGCTCTGGCCACGCGCCTGGCTGCGGCCAAGGCCGCCGAGGTGGCTGCCCGCCATCCGGGCGCCTGGGTAATCGGCTCGGACCAGGTCGCGGACCTGAACGGCCAGCCGCTGGGCAAACCCGGTACGGTCGAGGCCGCCTGTGCGCAGCTGGCAGCGATGTCCGGGCAGACCGTGCGCTTCCACACCGCCGTCTGTCTCAGCCGTGATGGAGAATCATTCACGGCCGTCGATCTGACCGAAGTCTGCTTCCGCGCACTGGAACCGGACGAGATCGCCCGCTACGTGACCACCGAGCAGCCACTGGACTGCGCCGGCAGCTTCAAATGCGAGGGCCTGGGCATCAGCCTGTTCGACGCCATCGACAACCGCGACCCGACCGCGCTGGTCGGCCTGCCGCTGATTGCGGTATGCGGATTGCTGCGCAGGGCCGGTTTCGCGGTGCCCTGAACTGTAGCGTCGAGCCCTGCCCGACTGCTTCTGCTGTAGATGGCAGGCGGCCCGGAAAAAGCAGTCGAGCATGGCTCGACCCTACAAAAGCAGAGGCCTCAACGGACCTCGAACGGCTGCTCCTGCCATTGCTCCACGCTGCCATCGCGGCCATACAGGCGCAGGCCCAGCCAATGCCTGCCCGGCGCCAGCGTGGTGGTATCCAGCGATGCGTCGAAGCCCACCGCCGGGTGCTGCGGATCGGTGCTGTCCGGCCACACGGGGCGCACGTCGAACACACGCCCATAGCGGGCGTCACCGATGGAACGGCCATCGACCAGCACTTCGACACGTGCCAGGCCGACGCCATCCTTGAACGCCCAGCCCTTGATCGCGAACGTGCCGGACACCTTCTCGCCATTGGACGGCGCATCCAGCCACGCCATCGCCGGCGTCACGCACGGCCCTTCCGCGCGCTGCACCGGCAGGCGGAACAACAGGAAGCGCTGGAACCCGTGATCACTGCTGACCACGCGTGGCGCCGGCATCGGCCCCACCTGATCGCAGATGGCGTGATAGCGCTCCAGCAGTTCGCGATAGCGCTGGTCGCTGGGTGACAGCACCAGCAGCATCGGCGCCGTGCGCTCGCCCTCATGCAGCAGGCCCCACTGTGCCAGCTGCGCGGTGCGGCCATGCTTGTCATTGAGCGGATGCGGCAGCACCTCGATGTTGCCATTGCCCAGCTGGAAGCCCAGTTCGGCGCCGACCTTGAAGTTGCCGGCCAGCACGCGCGTCCCTTCCGGCATCTGCCGAAGCTCTTCATGGACCGCTACGGCCAGTGGTTGCCAGCCAGCGAAATTGCGCGGGTAGTACTTGCTGCCGGCCATCTGCTCGCGCAGTGCCGGCGTGGATGCCATCAGGTAGTAGCCGAACGCCAGCACCATGCCCGCGCCTGCCAGCCACCAGCCGGTGCGGCGCAGCCAGCGCGGCCAGCCGTTGAGCACTACCGGCACCGCCACCAGCAGTGCGAGGTAGCCCGGCAGCGGCCAATGGAAACTGATCCGCTCGACGTCAGTGAAGAAGCCAAGCACGAAAATGCCCAGTGTGGATACGCCGCCCACCAGGCCGAAATAGCGCCACTGCACGCGCGCACCGCCACCGCTCCGGGTTCCTGCCAGCGCCACCTTCCACATCGCCATGCACAGGATCGGCGTCACCAGCATCGGCTGGATCACCAGGAACCACAGCCCGCCCCATTCAAAGGCCCAGGGATGACGCTCGACCACCTGGAATTTCAGACCGGCATCGTGGTTGTCCGCATTCCACGCCAGCAGTGGCAGCCATGCCAGCACGCCCACCGCCAGTGCGACCCATACGCGCGGATCGGCCAGCATGCGCCGCCCCTGCGGCAATGCCAGCAGCGCGATGAAACCGACGCCGATGACACCGATGAAACGGTAGTGGCTGAGCGCACCGATCAGCAGGCCCAGCGCCAGCTTCATCGCCGAGGAGGCATCCACGTTGTGCAGCAGGCGCGCACCGGCGTGCAGGCAGATCACCGCCGCCAGCGCCATCGGCACGTCGGGTACCGCCAGCAGGCCCAGCGTCGCCGACAACGGCATCAACAGCGTGAGGCTGCCCGCCTGCCAACCCGCCACATTGCCGAACCAGCGCGTGGCCGTGCGCACCACCAGCAGCGGCAACAGCGCACCGATGGCCAGGAACGGCAGGCGCAGCGCAAGCACGTGATGACCGCCGAGCTCCACGCCCAGGCGGGCCAGCCAGGCGGTCAACCCGGGCAGATCCGAATAGGCCGCGGCCAGATGCTGGCCTTCCTGCCAATAGAACGCTTCGTCGACGAACAGCGGCAAGCGCGCGGCAACGATCAGCTTGGCCGCTGTGACCAGCGTCCATAACCAGAGAAATATCGTCCGTGCGCGCTGTTCGCCTTGCATTGCTCTATGGATAATCGAGTGGATTCCAGATCTGAGACGATCATGCCAGCTTCGTCCCCCAACCCCAGCATGCTAACCGATCAATTGCGTCAGGCCCTGCGGGAGGCACAGGATCAGGTGAACGCACTGGTACTGGGCAAGGTGCCGGAAGTCAGGCTGGCGTTCGTCGCATTGCTGTCCGGCGGTCACCTGCTGATTGAAGATCTGCCCGGCCTGGGCAAGACCACGCTGGCGCATGCGCTGGCCAGCAGCCTCGGCCTCAGCTTCCAGCGCGTGCAGTTCACCTCCGATCTGTTGCCCGCCGATGTGCTGGGCGTGTCGGTGTATGAAGCCGGCAGCCGTCAGTTCCAGTTCCACCCCGGCCCGGTGTTCACCCACGTACTGCTGGCCGACGAGATCAACCGCGCACCACCGCGCACGCAGAGCGCGTTGCTGGAAGCGATGGCCGAGCAACAGGTCACCCTGGATGGACAGACCCATGCCCTGCCCGATCCTTTCTTCGTGATCGCTACGCAGAACCCGGTGGATCTGTCCGGCACGTTCCCGCTGCCGGATTCGCAGCTGGACCGCTTCCTGTTGCGGCTGGCGATGGGTTACCCCAGCGCGCAGGCCGAGCGCGAGCTGCTGCGTGGCAGCGACCGTCGCGACCTGATCGCGCGTGCCGTACCGAAACTGGATGACACCCAGGTGCGCGCGCTGCGCGACGCAGTGAACCAGGTGCATGCCAGCGACGCGCTGATCGACTATGTGCAGGCGCTGCTGACCCGCAGCCGCCAGCATGCCGGTGTGCGCGTGGGCCTGTCGCCACGTGCGGGCCTGGCGCTGCTGCGCGCGGCCAAGGCACATGCACTGCTGCTGGGGCGCGGCCATGTGGTGCCCGAAGACGTGCAGACCCTGTTCGTGGCGGTGGCCGGTCACCGACTGGTGGCGGAAGCCGAATCCAGTTCGGGTCCGGCACTGGCGCGCGCGATCCTGCAGACCGTCGCGGTGGACTGAGCGTGGCCACACGCTGGGCACGCATGCAGCTGCTGGCTCGGCCACGCAGGCCCGAAGCCTTGCCGAGGCGGCTGGACCGCCATCGCATCTATGTGCTGCCCACCCGCTTCGGCCTGTTCGTTGCCACCCTGCTGGCGGCCATGCTGCTGGGCGCACTGAACTACAACAACAACCCGGCGCTGCTGCTGGCCCTGCTGCTCGCGGCAGCAGCAATCGCCAGTGCCATTGCCGCGCATCTCCAGTTGTCCGGCGTGCAGATCGATGCGATCTCCGCCGAGCCGGTAGCGGCCGGGCAACCGTTGCGTCTGCGCGTGGACCTCTCACTGCGTGACCCGCGTGCGCGGCACGGCCTTCATCTGCAGCTGGGTGACAGCAACGCCTGGACCTCGCTGCCTGCGCACGGCCGTGGCGAAGTGGAACTGGACGTTCCCAGCGAACGCCGTGGCTGGCTGGAACTGCCGCGCATCCGACTGTCCACCACCCAGCCGCTGGGCCTGGTGCGGGCGTGGTCGTGGGTGTGGCCGGAACAGCCGCTGCTGGTCTACCCGCTGGCCGAAGCCGTGGCGCCTGCACTGCCGGAGAGCGGCAGCGATCCGCTGCACACCCGCGCCCATGCCAGCGGCGAGGAACTGCATCAGCTACGCCCCTACCGGGCCGGCGATGCGCCGCGCAGCATTTCCTGGAAGCACTCGGCACGCCGCGACAGCCTGCTGGTGCGCGAGTACGAAAAGCCGGTCGGCATCGAAGTGATCCTCGACTGGCGCTCGTTGGCGCCGTTGGGCCATGAAGCACGCATCGCTCGATTGGCGCGCTGGGTGGATGTGGCCGAGCGCGAGGGCCGCCGCTACACCCTGCTGCTGCCTGCACACCCGCCGTTCGGGCCCGGTCAGGGCGCCAGCCACCATCACCTGTGCCTGCGCGCGCTGGCGCTGATGCCGCATGACTGAGACCCCGGCCCTGCTCGACCGCAATGCCCGCAACTGGACCCTGGCCAGCGCGGCGCTGGCCTTGTTGCCGTTGCTGCTGCAGCTGCCGCCACTGCTGGCTGGTGTGATCGCGCTGGCGGCGATCATCACCGCCGCCCTGTCGTGGCGGACAGTGTTGCCGATGCCGGTACGCCTGCTGCTGGTGCTGGGCATGCTCGGCGCCATCGTCTGGCAGATGGGCATGGTGCGCCCCGGGCGCGATACCGGTTGCGCACTGCTGGCCGCGATGCTGGCGATCAAGTCCAGCGAGCTGCGCAGCCTGCGTGATGCCCGCAGCCTGCTCGGCTTCGCGCTGTTCTCGCCCTTTGCAGCATTCCTGCTCGACCAGGGGCCGCTGACAACCGCGCTGGCCGCGCTGGCCGGGGGCAGCGCACTGATCGCGCTGCAACGCCTGGCCCAGGATGAAGGTCATGCCGGCCGCCTGCCACTGCGCGGGCAGCTGCATGGTGTCGGCCGCCTGTTGGCGATCGGCCTGCCGCTGGCATTGGCCTGCTTCTGGCTGTTCCCGCGCCTGGCCACACCACTGTGGGGTGTTCCCGAGCGCGCCGTGGGTACACCGGGGTTGTCCGACAGCATGGAGCCCGGCCAGTGGTTGGACCTGATGGCCGACGACAGCCCGGCGCTGCGCGTGCAGTTCTTCGGCACTCCACCCGAGCCGGCGCAGCGTTACTGGCGCGGCCCTGTACTGACAGCCTTCGATGGACGGCGCTGGACACGCGACCGCGCCAGCGCGCGGCGGCCTGCTGCGGTGGTTGAAGCAAGTACACAGGGCTGGGATTACCAGATCGACTACGAGCCGACCGACCGCCGCCAGCTGGTGGCGCTGGACCTGCCCAGCCGCGCGCCTGCAGGCAGCATGCTGGATGCGGACATGAGCCTGAGCAGCGAACGCCCGCTGGCCTCGCTCAGCCGCTGGCGGTTGCATTCGGCCCCTCCCCTGCGTTTCGACAGCACGCTGTCGCCCTATCTGCGCCGCGCGACGCTGCAGCTGCCGACCGGCTTCAACCCGCGCACCGCCACGTTGGCGCAACAATGGCGACAGGAGGCTGGCAGCGATGACGAGGCCATCGTGCGCCGCGCGCTGCAGTGGATCACCACCGACTTCTCGTACACGCTGGACACCCCTGCGGCGGGACGCGACCCGATCGACGAGTTCCTGTTCGGCTACAAGGCCGGCTTCTGTGAACACTTCAGCTCGGCCTTCGTGGTGCTGATGCGCAACGCCGGCGTCCCGGCGCGGGTGGTGACCGGTTTCGCCGGCGGCACCCGCAACCGCATCGGCGACTACTGGGTAGTGCGGCGAATGGATGCCCACGCCTGGGCCGAGGTGTGGCTGCCGCAGCGCGGCTGGGTCCGGGTCGACCCGACCGCAGCCGTGGCACCGGAACGCATCCTGGACACACTGGATGACCGCCTGCAGGCCGGCACGGACACGCCACTGCAGCAGCGTTGGCTGCAGCTGGGCCAGCTGGGCGACTGGCTGCGCCGCGGCTGGAACGACCTGGTGCTGTCGTTCGATGCGCGCCGCCAGCAACAGCTGCTCAAGCCGTTCGGGCTGGACGATCTGGGCCCTGGGCAGCTGGTCGCTGGCTTCGTGGTGGCCGCACTGCTGGCGCTGGCGTGGATGGCCTGGCTGCTGGCCCGTGGCGAGCGCGAACGCGACCCGCTGCTGCGCGCCTGGCACCGGCTCGGACGGCGCTACGCCCGCCTCGGCCTGGCCCGTGAACCGCACGAAACCGCCCAGGACTGGGCACAGCGCGTACACCGGCAGCGTCCTGACCCGGCCCTGCTCGCGCTCAGCCAGCGTTTCGCTGATGCGCGTTACGCTGGAACTTGCACCGACCTCGCTTCATTATTGCGGGACCTGCGCAGGCATCGCCCGACTTCCGGAGCCTCCCCATGAACACCAAGTTCCTTCTCACCGCTGTGGCCACGCTGGCCCTGTCGGCCTGCGCCACGGCCCCCAAGCCGCTGCAGGGACAGTTCAGCCTGGTCTCCCCTCGCGATTCAGTCGCTACCCAGCAGGTCGGCACGCCGGTCCGTTGGGGCGGTCGCATCATCGAAACCAAGCCCGGCCAGGGCGAGACCTGCTTCCAGATCATCTCGCGCCCGCTCAATGGCAGTGGCCGCCCGAACACCACTTCGTCCGATGCCAGCGACGGTCGTTTCATCGCCTGCCGTGCCGGCTTCTACGACCCGGCGGTGTTCGAAGCCGGTCGTGACGTGACCTTCATCGGCAAGATCGACGGCTACCAGAACACCCGCATCGGCGAATACGACTACCGCCTGCCGAAGCTGTCGGCCGATGTGATCTACCTGTGGCCGGAACAGCGTCAGGTCGACGTGGTGCCCTACCCCTATGGCCCGTGGGGCCCGAGCCCGTATGGCCCGTACTGGGGCGGCTATGGTCGCTGGGGCTGGTGGTGATCATCACCGCACAGGCATGACGGAAAAGGCCGCCCTCGGGCGGCCTTTTCCATCCACGCCGGGATACGGTAGATCCACGCCATGCGAGGATAGGGGCTTCAACGCCCCGGGGTACCGAAGTGCCCCAGCGGTGCACCGGCCAGCAGGTGCATGTGGATATGGAACACGGTCTGCCCGGCATCCTCGCGGCAGTTCATCACGATGCGGTAGCCGTCCTGAGCAAAGCCCTCGCGGCGCGCGTACTCGGCGGCAGCCAGCGCCAGCTTGCCGATCAGGTGCGCCTGCGACGGCTGCAGGTCATCCAGGGTCGGAATGATCTCGTTCTTCGGAATGAACAGCACGTGCACCGGCGCCTGCGGTGCGATGTCCTTGAAGCCCAGCACCTCGTCATCCTCGTAGACGATGGTGGCCGGGATCTCGCGACGGATGATCTTGCTGAAGAGGGTTTCGTTGCTCATGATCGGCCTCGGCGGGTATGTCGTCCGCATTGTAGGCCGCCCGCGCCCGGCCATGCCGGCCGTTGCTCAATCGCGGAATTCGCTGCGCGTCCCGAACGCGTGCGACAGCGTGCCACGATCGACGTATTCCAGTTCACCGCCCAGCGGCAGGCCCTGCGCCAGGCGGCTGGGCTGCACCTTGCGTGCGCGCGCCAGCTGCGCCAGGTAATGCGCGGTGGCCTCCCCCTCCACAGTGGCGCTGGTGGCGATGATCAGCTCCTGCACCTCGCCTTCGGCCAGCCGCCGCTCCAATTGCTCCAGGCCCAGCTCGCGCGGGCCGATGCCATCGAGCGGCGACAGCCGCCCCTGCAGCACGAAGTAGACACCGCGGAAACCTGTGGCGTTTTCGATGGCCAGGCGGTCGGCCGGCGATTCGACCACGCACAGCTGGCTGCGTTCGCGGCTGCTGTTGGCACAGGTCGGGCACAACTCGGTTTCGCTGAAGTCGCGACATTGCGAGCAGTGGCCAATGCGCTCCACCGCCAGCGCCAGGGTTTCGGCCAGGCGCTGGCCACCTTCGCGCTCGCGCTCGAGCAGGTGGTAGGCCATGCGCTGCGCCGTCTTCTGGCCCACGCCAGGCAGCACCCGCAGTGCGTCGATCAATTGTTCAAGCAGGGGTGCGGACACGGCGGCAGGCTTTCATTGCGTCGAGCAGGCTCGACGGCTGTTTGTAGAGTCGAGCCATGCTCGACTGAAGGTTGGAACAGTCGAGCAAGCTCGACTCTACGGGATCCGTGGCACCCGGTTACACGGGTGCCACGCTGAAAATCAGAACGGCAGCTTCATGCCCGGCGGCAGCTGCATGCCGGCGGTGGCCGAACCCATCTTCGACTTCGACTCGGCATCGATCTTGTTCGAGGCATCGTTGAAGGCGGCGGCGATCAGGTCTTCCAGCATCTCCGGGTCGCTGGCCAGCGACGGGTCGATGCGCACCTTGCGGCATTCCTTGGCGCCGGTCAGAGTCACGCTGACCATGCCGCCACCGGCGCTGCCGGTCACTTCGATCTTGGCGATTTCTTCCTGGGCCTTCTGCAGGTTTTCCTGCATCTTCTGGGCCTGCTGCATCAGTTGGGCGATGTTGCCGCGCATAGTGTCTTACTCGTCAAAAGAACGGATGGAATCGGAAACAACCCGGGCGCCGTGCTGTTGGATCAGCACCTGCACTTCCGGATCGTCCATGAAAACAGCCTCTGCCACCTGCTGCCGCTCGCCACGCTGGCGATCGGCACGCTGGTGCAGGGTCTCGGCCGGAACGTGTTCGGTTTCCACGGTCTCGACCACGATCTTCGGCGCCTGGCCGAGGGCCTTCTCCAGCATCTCGCCCAGGGCGGCCAGCGCGCGCTCCGAGCGCAGATATTCAAATCCGGGCGAAAGACCCAGTTTCAAGGTCCCGTGCTGGCAACTGATGAAGGCGGCGTTGGCGGCCAACTGCCGCGACGGGCCGCTCAGGCCACTGTTGGCGACCAGATCCAGCCAATCCTCGGCGCTGGCCAGATCGCTGACACCTTCCTGCGGCACGG
This sequence comes from Stenotrophomonas sp. SMYL20, assembly GCF_036320045.1. Taxonomy (NCBI): domain Bacteria; kingdom Pseudomonadati; phylum Pseudomonadota; class Gammaproteobacteria; order Lysobacterales; family Lysobacteraceae; genus Stenotrophomonas; species Stenotrophomonas sp. SMYL20. The sequence continues at coordinate 90,953 of NZ_JAWIRT010000006.1, forward strand.
CATCACGTGCCGGGGCCGGCTCAGCCGGCGCGATGGCAATGCCTTCAGTGCGGAACGGGCGCTCGGGCGGCGCAGGCTCGCTGGGAGCCGCGACGGGAGCTGGCGGTTCATGCCAGGGCGCCACCATGGCGGCGTCCGGCCCAGCCATCTCGGCCGCCAGCGCCTCGTCACGCGCCTCGGCTTCGTCGGTGGCCCACGGCGGCAGGTCGTCGCCCGCTTCGGCTTCAACGGATGCCGGTGCCGCTGCTTCGGCCTTCACCGGCGGCGGTGACACGGGCTCTTCCACCGGAACCGGCTCGGGCTCCGGGGTCGGGTCCGGTTCGGGTCGTGGGGCCGGCTCAGGTTCGGGTTCAGGTTCGCGCGGCGCGGCCTGCGCCGGAGCGGCCACCTGCGCTACTACGGCCGGGCTTGCCGAAGTGGCGGCAGCAACCGGTGTCGCTTCATGGGTACCCGTACCGCTGCCACCACCGGCAGCATTGCCACCCGGCGCATTGCCTGCACCGTCCACCGACTTCGGCACCGGCGGGACCGCCGCGGCCGGGCGGAACGCCAGCATGCGCAGCACAGCCATTTCAAAGCCCGCGCGCGGGCTAGGCGCCAGCGGCAGGTCACGACGGCCGTTCAAGGCCATCTGATACCAGAGCTGCACCACTTCCGGACGCAGGCGTTCGGCGAACACCGTCGCATCCAGGCCTTCGGCAGCCGCTGCGGCACCCGGTACCAGCTGCTGCACCTGGATGCGATGCAGGCCTTCGGCCAGCGCTTCCAGTACGCCGCTCCAGTCCGGCGAGAACTCCGCCAGCGCAGCCACCACCTGCAACAGGCGCGGACCATCGCCTTCGGCCAGCGCATCGAGCATCGCTGCCACCTGGGTGCGGTCGACCGTGCCCAGCATGGTGCGCACCACGTCCTCGCGCAGCGCGCCGCCGGCGTAGGCGATCGCCTGGTCCAGCAGCGACAGGCCGTCACGCAGGCTGCCGTCGGCGGCCTTGGCCAGCTGCACGATCGCGCTGCCGTCGGCCTCGATTTCCTCAGCCGCCAGGATGCGGGTCATCTGGCCCTGGATCTGATCCTCGTCCAGGCGCTTGAGGTTGAACTGCAGGCAGCGGCTGAGCACGGTGACCGGCAGCTTCTGCGGGTCGGTGGTGGCCAGCAGGAACTTCACGTGCTCCGGCGGCTCTTCCAGCGTCTTCAGCAGCGCGTTGAACGCCGCCTTGGACAGCATGTGCACTTCGTCGATCAGGTAGACCTTGTACTTGCCACGCGAGGGCATGTACTGCGCGTTCTCGATCACCTCGCGCACGTCATCCACACCGGTGTTGGACGCGGCGTCGATTTCCAGCAGGTCGATGTAGCGGCCGGCGTCGATGTCCAGGCAGGCCGCACACTGGCCGCATGGGTCTGCGCTGGTGCCCTGCTCGCAGTTCAGCGACTTGGCGAAGATGCGCGCGATGGTGGTCTTGCCCACGCCGCGGGTACCGGTGAACAGGAACGCATGGTGGACCCGGCCGCTGTCCAGCGCGTTGCTGAGCGCACGGACCACGTGTTCCTGGCCCACCAGCTCGGCAAAACGCTTCGGACGCCACTTGCGGGCAAGGACGAGATAGGACATCAGGCCACCGTTTTCCATCGGATGTTCCATTGTGCCATGCCTGTCCAGCCCCCTCGCCTCCGGCACGTCCTTCGCAGGTTCCTGACCGGGGTGCTTGTGAAGTGCCGCGCGGCCCGCTAGAATCTGCGCCCCTGCTGAGGCGTTTGCCGATGGCAGGGATCCGGAGAGGTGTCCGAGTGGTTGAAGGAGCACGCCTGGAAAGTGTGTAAGCGTCTAAACCGCGCTTCGGGGGTTCGAATCCCCCTCTCTCCGCCAGACAAACGCAAAAGGGCCGCCCACAGGGTGGCCCTTTTGCGTTTGTCTGGCGGATGGGATGGGTGGTGAGAAGCCACGCCGGGGTTCGACGGTTCTGCAGGAGCAGAACCGGACCGCCGCAGGCGGGTCCCGAGGCGCAACGCGCATCGGGATCGGGTGCATGGATGCACACGACAATCCCCCTCTCTCCGCCAGATAACTGAAAAAGGCTGCCCCCAGGGGCGGCCTTTTTCAGTTATCTGGCGCGGGACGCGAAGTGCGCTGCGCGCGCTTCGCCCCAAACGTTGCTGTGCAACCATTGGGCCCCTCCCTTCGCCTGCCTCTCCCCGCCCCTGTCGGGGCAGCCCCTCAACAGAGGGACTTGTTCCTCCAGATCCATCAGTAGATCCACGCCACGCGTGGATGCTTTTGATCGCCTTACGCACGCTCGTTGGCACTCCAAAACAAAGCTGAACGAAACCTGAAAATTCGCTATCGTAGACGCCTTCATCCGACGCCTGGCCCATTGCCCATGAGTTCGACCGACAGCGCTCACGCCGACTGCGAGAACTGCAACACCGCCCTGCAGGGCCACTACTGCCATCGCTGCGGGCAATCGGCGCACAACCCGCTCAAGCACGTGGGCCATGCCATCGAAGAAGTGTTCGAATCCTTCTGGCACCTGGACGGGCGCATCTTCCGCACGCTGCGCGATCTTTGGGTTCCCGGCCGCATCACGCAGAACTACCTCAAGGGCCGCCGGGTCGGATACGTGCAGCCTTTGCGGCTGTTCGTCATCCTCACCCTGTTTACGTTCTTCATCGGCAAACTGTTCGTGCACGTCGACGACATCCGCATGGGCGGAGGCAATTCGCTGTATGCCAAGTCCATCACCGTTGAACAGGTCGAGGCCGCACGCGCGAAACAGCTGACGATGATCGATCAACAGCAGGCCAGCTCACCTGCTACCGGCAACGCCGGCTTCGCCATGGCCAGAGCGGCGGTGAATGCGGCAGCCGCACAGCGCAAAGGCGAGCTCACCGGCACCAGCAAGGAGGTCGCCACGACCGAGCCCGGCACCTTCTTCAACCACACCGTCAACGGCAAACCGTGGGACGCTGACACCAACCCCATCGTGGTGGCAGGCTGGCCCCGGTTCGCCAACAACTGGCTCAACAAGCGCCTGCACAACGGCAACGCCAACATCCAGCGCATGGGGGGCAAGACCGATCTGTACATGCAGGCGATCCTGACCGCATTGCCCGGTGCCCTGTTCTTCCTGATGCCGGTGTTCGCGCTGGTACTGCGCATCGCCTACGTGCCACGGCAGATGGGGTATCTGGAACATCTGGTGGTGGCGCTGTACAGCCACTGCTGGCTGATGATGGTGCTGCTGGCAACCTTCCTCATCGCCGGCATCAGCAGCGCGCTCGCATCCCCCGCCTTCGCCGCCGCCAGCCAATGGCTGTATGCCCTGCTGTGGCTGGCGGTCCCGGTCTATCTGCTGTGGATGCAGCAACGCGTGTATGGCGGCAACAAGGCGCTGACCGTGTTGCGCTACCTTGCCATCGGCGGCGTCTACCTGTTCCTGGTGAGCTTCGTGGTGATGTATGCGGTGCTGGCGGGAATCTCGGCCTGAGGGATACACGCACGGCATCCGGCCCATGAATCCACGTGTAGCGTGGATCTACTGACGATCGTCTATCGTGGGCCCATGAACCTCCGCCTCTACCGACCCGCAGATGCCAGCGCCTGCCTGTCGATTTTCGACAGCAACGTGCCCACCTACTTCGCGCCCGAAGAGCGCAGCGACCTTGAACGCTTCCTGCGTGAGCAGGCCATGGACTGCGCCTTCCAGGTGATCGAGCGCGACCACCGCATCGTGGCCTGTGGCGGCCTGTCGCGACGCGGTGATGGCAGTGCCGGTTTCTGCTGGGGCATGGTGCAGCACGCGCTGCACCGGCATGGATTGGGACGCGAACTGGCGCTGGCGCGCCTGCGCCAGGCCGAAGCGGATCCCTCGATCAATCGCGTCACGCTCAGCACCAGCCAGCACACCCAGGGCTTCTACGCCGGCCTGGGCTTCCAGGTGATACGTGTGGTGCCCGATGGCCACGGCGCCGGGATCGACGCTGTGGAAATGGAGCGGGAGCTCTAGCGCTCCCGCCCCGGTCCCATCCACGCCCGCCGTGGTTCTACCGCTGGCCCGCTCCCCTCAGAAGCCCACGCGCAGGTTGATCTGCCCGCCGACATCGCGGCGACCGTCGCCGTGCTGGCCCTGCACGAACATCGACAGCTGGCTGTTGCGGCCGAGCCCAACCGCCACGCCCAGCTGGCTGACCAGCGCGTTGCGTGCCATCACCGCGCTGTACACATCGAACGCATTGCCGCCGACCGCGAAGCGGTTGCGGCTGGCCACGTCGGTGTCACCCGAAGCATGCTGCCAGCCGAGGCCGACCGTCAGCTGTGCAGGGAAGCGCTCGCCGCTGCCCACGTCCCAGCGGCCCCGCACGCCCACGGTGCTGACATTGAGCGTGTCCTTGCCGCCTTCCAGCTCCAGCGCAGCAGTGCCGCCCTGCTCCACCGCGCGATCACTGTCGACCCAGTGCTTGGTGAACTGCACATACGGCTGCAGCTGGGTCCTGCCGTGGGTCCAGGTCCAGCTGCCTTCCACCTGGGCGATGGTCACATCCGAGTCCTGGCGGCTGTACAGGGTCTGGCCCAGCAGCGGCACCTCACGTGTGGTGCGCGTGCGGTAGTCGCCGCGCGACACGCTGCCACCGACCGCAAAGCCGTTGTTCCACTGGCCCTGCGCATACAGGCCGAAGGTGTTGCCACGCAGGCGGGCGCGCGAGCTGCGATCGTACAGGCGCGTATCCAGCCGTTCGTTGCCGGCCGCTGCACCCAGCACCACGTGCTCGCCCAGCTGCCAGTCCACGCCGGCCATCAGCGCATTGCGGTTGGAGCGGATGTCGTCGCCGTTGCCATCACCATCCTGCCTGAACACCTTGCCGCTGCCGGCCAGCCAGGCCGAGGCACGCTCACCGCGCACGGTCGGCAGCTCACTGCCCAGGCGCTGGCGGATACCCTCTTCCAGGTAATTGTCGTACAACAGCACCGCACGGCTGGCCGCATGCACTTCACCGGACAGCTGGTCGAAGGCCGCGCGCGCGGTACCCGCGTCATACATCAGCAGCGTGTTGTACAGGCCCAGTGCCGGACCACTCTGCGGCAGGCTGTCCAGCGCTGCGGCGGTGTTGTACTGGTTGCGCGTCTTCGCCGCCGTGGTGAAGGCTGCGGTCTGCGCCACATCGATCTGCAGATTGGCCGTGTTCGCCGTGTAGACCGGGGTGATGGTCAGGAAGGCCGACGGCGTCTTCGCCGAAGCGAACTGCCCGCTCACGCCACCGCCCGCATTGACCACGGTGTACTGCTGGCCCTGCTGGTAGCTGGTGCTCGGCGAGATGGTATTCACCTGCACGCTGCTGCCACCCACGTTGGCACTGCCACCCACCTGCACCGTGTCGCTGCCGGTGGCACCCAGATCGATGCCCAGCGTGCTGCCCGGCGACAAGGTCAGGTTGCCACCCACCGTGATCGTGCCGGTGCCATTGCCCGCACCGCTGCCATTGCCTGGGCCATTACCCGGCGACAGCACGCCGCCACTGGATACCGTCACGCCACCACCGGTACCCCCGATGGTGCCGGTGCCGGACAGCGTGGTACCGCTGCCGATGGTCCACTGGCCGCCGATGTTGCCGGTGACATTCAGGCCACCGCCGGTGACCTGGCCGGTACCGCTGAAACCACCGCTGTTGCCGCCAAGGTTCAGCCCCCCCGGACCGGCCTGCACGATGCTGCCGCCACCGCTGATGCTGCCGCCCAGCGTGGTGCTGCCACCGGTGTTGATGATCAGCCCACCGTTGTTGGTGATGTTGCCGGTGATCGAGCCACTGGCGCCGCCATTGCCAACCTGCACGGTGCCACCGGCGTTGATGGTGGTGCCGCCGGTGTAGGTGTTGTTGCCGGTCAGGGTGATGGTGCCAGCGCCGGCCTGGGTCAGGCCACCGCTGCCGCTGATGGTGCCGCCAACGGTGGTATTGCCACCGACGTTGAACACCAGGCTGCCGTTGTTGCTGACGTTGCCGGCAATCGATCCGCTCGCGCCGCCGTTCCCGACCTGCAGCGTGCCGCCGGTGTTGATGGTGGTGCCGCCGCTATAGGTGTTGTTGCCGCCCAGGATCAGCGTGCCGCTGCCGGCCTGGGTCAGGCCACCGCTGCCGCTGATGGCGCCGCCGACGGTGGTGTTGCCACCCACGTTGAAGATCAGGCTGCCGTTGTTGGTGACGCTGCCGCCAATCGCACCGGTCGCGCCGCCATTGCCCACCTGCAGGGTGCCACCGGCAGTGATGGTGGTCGGGCCGGAGTAGGTGTTGTCGCCGGTCACGGTCAGTGTGCCGCTGCCGGCCTGGGTCAGGCCACCGCTGCCGCTGATGGTGCCGCCCAGCGTGGTGTTGCCCGCGACGTTGGACACAAGCGTGCCGTTGTTGGTGATGTCGCCGACGATCGAGCCGGTCGCACCACCATTGCCCAGCTGCAGCGTGCCGCCGGCATTGATGGTGGTACCGCCGGTGTAGGTGTTGGTGCCGGTCAGCACCAGCGAGCCACTGCCCGCCTGGGTCAGGCCACCCGTACCACTGATGGTGCCGCCCAGCAGGGTGTTGCCCGCGACGTTGGAGATCAGCGAACCATTGTTGGTGATGTCGCCAGCGATCGAACCGGTCGCTCCACCATTGCCCACCTGCAGCGTGCCACCGGTATTGATGATGGTGCCGCCGGTGTAGGTGTTGTTGCCGACCAGGGTCAGTACGCCGGCACCGGCCTGGGTCAGGCCACCGCTGCCACTGATCGCGCCGCCAACCGTAGTGTTGCCCGCCACGTCGAACACCAGGCTGCCGTTGTTGGCGACGTTGCCGGTGATCGCACCGGTCGCACCGCCATTGCCGACCTGCAGCGTGCCACCGGCATTGATGGTGGTGCCGCCGGTATAGGTGTTGTTGCCGGTCAGCACCAGCGTGCCAGCGCCGGCCTGGGTCAGGCCACCACTGCCGCTGATGGTGCCGCCCAGCGTGGTGTTGCCCGCCACGTTGGACACCAGCGCGCCGTTGTTGGTGATGTCGCCGACGATCGCGCCGGTCGCACCACCGTTGCCCACCTGCAACGTGCCGCCGGCATTGATGGTGGTACCGCCGGTATAGGTGTTGTTGCCGGTCAGCACCAGCGTGCCGCTGCCGGCCTGGGTCAGGCCACCGCTACCGCTGACCACACCGCCCACGGTTGCGGTGCTGCCCAGGTTGTAGACCAGGCTGCCGTTGTTGGTGATGTCGCCCAGCACCGAACCGGAGCTGCCACCGTTGCCGAGCTGCAGCGTGCTGCCACCGTTGATGGTGGTGCCACCGGTATAGACGTTGTCGCCGCTCAGGGTCAGCGTGCCGGTGCCGCTCTGCACCAGGCCACCGGTGCCACTGAGCACACCGCCGAAGGTGGTGCTGCCGTTGTTGCCGCCGGTGGTCAGGGTCGCACCGCCCAGCACCACGCTGGATCCGGTTACGCCGGCCAGGCCTCCGATGCTCTGGTTGCCACCGGCACTGATGTCCAGCGTACCGGCACCGGTCAGATTGACCGTGCTCGCACCCGACAGGGTGCCACCGGCCGCCACCGCCAGCGTGCCGCTGTTGATGGTGGTGTTACCGGTGTAGGTGCTGGCACCGCCGAGGGTGACCGTTGCTGCGCCATCCTTGAGCAGGCCGCCAGCGCCGCTGATCGGGCCGTTCAAGGTCAGCGCGTTGCTGCCGGCAAGGGTCAGCGTGCCACTGGCCAGCTGCACGGTATTGGCCAGCGTCAGCGCGCTGGTGCCGTCCAGGCTGGCATTGCCGCCCACGGTCAGCGTGCCGGTTCCCAGTGCATTGTTGTTACCCAAGGCAAGGCCACCGGCGTTGAGTGCCACGCCACCGCTGAAGGTATTGCTGCCGGTCAGGCCCTGGATGCCTGCACCATTCTTCACCAGGCCACCGGTACCGGTAATGTCACCAGCGAAGGTCGTGTTTCCTACGCCATTGAGGGTCAGCGTGCTGCCGCCGAGCGCGACCGTACTGCCGGTAACACCCGCCAGTGATCCGATGCTCTGCGCGCCACCGGCAGAAATATCGAACGCTGTTCCGGCGTTGGCCAGTGTCACCGCGCCATTCGCTGCCAAGCTTCCTCCGGCGCCAATCGCCAGCGTGCCCGCATTGATGGTGGTGCCACCAGTGAAGGTATTGGCACCGGTCAGGGTCTGGGTGCCGGTGCCTTCCTTGATCAGCCCACCGGTACCCCCCACCGAACCACTGAACGTGCCATTGACGGGACCACCAATGGTCAAGGTGTTGCCGCCCAGGTTCACCGTGCCGTTGCCGATCAGGGTACCGAACTGCTGCGTGCCGCTGCCCGCCGACAGATCGAAGGTCGCACCACTGGCCAGGTTGACGATGCCACTGGCATTCAAGCTCGCGCCGGCGCCCAATGCCAACGTACCGGCATTGATGAAGGTGCCACCGGTATAGGTATTGGCACCGTTCAAGGTCAGCGTTGCTGCGCCCTCCTTGGTCAGCGCCCCGGTGCCACTCAGGTTGCCGTTGAGGGTGAGGTTGTTGCTGCCGAGCACGGTCAGCCCGGCATTGAGGACGAAGTTGTTGGCCAACGTCACCGCAGTGTTCGAATCGAGCGTACCGTTGCCACCCACCGTTACCGCCCCGGTGCCGAGAGCGGCATCGTTGCCGACCACCAGGCCGCCTGCATTGAGCGTTACACCGCCACTGAAGGTGCTGGCGCCGTTGAGGGTCTGCACGCCTGCGCCGTTCTTGACGAGGCCACCATTGCCGGTGATCGCACCGTTGAACGTGCTGTCTACCGTGCCGCCCAGGGTCAGCGCACTGCCCCCCAGCGCCACGGTGCTGCCGGCCACACCGGCAAGCGAACCGATGCTCTGGTTGCCCGCAGAGATATCGAGGGTACCGGTACCGGCCAGGTTCACCGCGCCGGTCGACGCCAGGCTGCCGCCGGCGCCGATCGCCAGCGTGCCGCTGTTGATGGTGGTGCCTCCGGTGTAGGTATTCGCACCGGTCAGGGTCACGGTGGCCGCACCGTTCTTGATCAGCCCACCGGTACCGGAAATCACACCGCCCAGTGTCAGCGCCTGGCTGCCGAGCAGGTCGAGGTTGGCGCCCGCTGCAAGCCCGATGTTGTTGGCCAGGTTGACGCCTGTCGATGCATCCAGCGTCGCGTTGCCGCCCACCGTCAGCGCACCGCTGCCGAGCGCGGCGTTGTTGCCGACCACCAGGCCGCCGCCATTGAGCGCCAGGCCGCCACTGAACAGGTTGGCGCCGCCCAGCGTGAGGATGCCGGTGCCGTTCTTGACCAGGCCACCGGTGCCGGAAATCGCGCCGTCGAACACGCTGTTGCCGTTGCCGCCGAGGATCAGCGACTGCGCGCCCAGAGTGACCGTGGAGCCAGTCACCCCGGCCAACGAACCAATGGTCTGGCTGGCACCGGACGTCGAGATGTCGAAGCCGGTTCCCGCTGCGGTAAGTGTCACTGCACCGGTGGCCGCCAGGCTGCCGCCCGGACCGATCGCCAGTGTGCCGGCATTGATGAAGGTTCCGCCGGTGTAGGTGTTGGCACCGGTCAACGTCTCGATGCCCGCACCGACCTTGGTCAGGCCACCCGTACCTGCGATAGAGCCACTGAAGGTGCCATTGGTCGCCCCGCCGACTTCGATCGAATTGGCGCCCAGGTTGACCGTACCGTTGCCGACCAGGGTGCCGAACACCTGCGTGCCACTGCCGGCCGACAGATCCAGCGTCGCGCCGGTGGCGAGGTTCACGGTACCGCTCGCCGCCAGGCTGGCACCGGCACCCAGCGCCAGTGTGCCGGCGTTGATGTTGGTACCACCGGTATAGGAGTTGATACCGTTCAAGGTCAGCGTTGCGCCACCATCCTTGGTCAGGCTGCCGGTACCGGAAATCACCCCGTTGAGCGTCAGCGCATTGGTGCCCAGTACGGTCAGGCCTGCGTTGAGCGCGATGTTGTTGGTCAGTGCTGCCAGGCCGGTGGTGTCCAGCGTGGCGGCACCGCCGACGGTCAATGCACCCGTGCCCAGCGCCGCGTCATTGCCGAGCACCAGCCCGCCAGCGTTGAGCGTCACGCCGCCGCCAAACGTGTTGGCGCCGGACAGCGTCTGCACGCCCGCGCCCACCTTGACCAGACCGCCACCACCACTGATCACGCCGTCGAAGGCGGCATTGCCGGCCGTGCCGAAGGTCAACGAATTACCGCCCAGCGCCAGCGTGCTTCCGCCCGCACCGTTGAGCGCGCCGATGGTCTGGCTGCTGCCGGCACCGGAGATATCGAAGCCAGCGCCTGCGCCCAGCGTGACATCACCCGCCACGGCAAGGCTGCCACCTGTTCCCAGTGCCAGCGTACCGGCGTTGATGGTGGTACCGCCGGTATAGGTGTTGGCACCGGACAGCGTCAGCGTGGTGGCACCGTTCTTGATCAGGCTGCCGTTGCCATCGATCACACCCGACAGCGTCAGCGCATTGCTGCCCGGCAATGTCAGTGCAACACCCGAGCCCAGCGTGACCGCATTGCCGAGCGTCACTGCAGCACCCGCATCCAGCGTGGTGCTGGCATTCACCGCCAGCGTGCCGGAACCGAGTGCGCCGTTCGCGCCGACCACCAGGCCACCACCGTTCAAGGTCAGGCCGCCACCGAAGGTATTGGTGTTGTTGAGCGCCAGCAGGCCTGCACCGTTCTTGATCATGCTGCCGCTGCCGGCCACCACGCCTGCAAGGGTGAGATCGCTGCTGCCGCCCAGCGTCAGCTGCGTACCCCCACCGAAGTTCACGGCGTTGGCCAGATTCAGTGCCGTCGTTCCGTCCAGGCTGACGTTGCCGCCGATGCCCAGCGTGCCCGTGCCCAGCGCCCCCGAATTCCCGAGGATCAGGCCACCTGCATCAAGCGCGACACCGCCACTGAAGGTATTGGCACCGGACAGCGTCTGCACGCCAGCACCGACCTTGATCAGCCCACCGCTGCCATCGATGACACCGGCAAAGCTGCCATTGCTGGCGCCACCGAAAGTAAGGGTCTGCGTGCCCAATGCCACATGGCTGCCTGCCACGCCGTTCAACGCGCCAATGGTCTGCCCGGCACCCGCTGCGGAGATGTCCAGCGTCGCGCCGGCACCGGCGAGGTCCACCGCACCGATGGCGGCAAGACTGCCACCCGCGCCGAGTGCCAGCGTACCTGCGTTGACCGTGGCGCCACCGAGGAAGGTATTGGCACCGGACAAGGTCAGCGTCGAGGCGCCGTCCTTGATCAGGCCACCGGCACCACTCACCACACCGCTCAGAGTGAGATTGCTGCTGCCCGACAGGGTCAGCGTATTGGCGCCCAGGTTCACTGCATTGACCAGCGAAACCGGGGCGCTCGCATCCAGAGAAACATTGCCGCCGATGTTCAGTGCACCGGTACCCAACGCACCGTTGGCGCCGACCGACAGACCGCCCGCATTCAGCGCCAGACCACCACTGAAGGTGTTGCTGTTGTTCAACGACAGCACGCCAGTGCCGGTCTTGATCAGGCCACCGGTGCCGGTGATCAGTCCGCCCAGAGCAACATTCTCATTGCTGGTCAGGCTCAGCTGCGCACCGGCATCGAGATCGATGGCATTGCCCAGGTTCAATGCCACCGTACTGCCCAGGGTCGCGTTCGCGCCCACGGCAAGCAGCCCGGTTCCCAGTGCGCCAGCGTTGCCCAGCATCAGGCCACCGCCGTTAAGCGTCAGCCCACCGGCGAAGTTGTTGGCGCCGTTGAGCGTGAGCGTGCTGGCGCCGTTCTTGACCAGGCCACCGGCTCCGGAAACCACCCCGCCAAGCGTGATCGCCTGCGAACCCGGCAGCGACAGCGCAGCCCCACTACCCAGAGTGACATTGTTGACCAGGTTCAACGCCGTGCTGCCATCGAGCGATGCATTGCCACCCACGCTCAATGCGCCCGTCCCGAGTGCACCGCTGTTGCCCAGCAGCAGGCTGCCGGCATTGAGGTTCAGGCCGCCGCTGAATGCATTGGTACCGTTCAAGGTCAGCAGCGAGGCACCGTTCTTGGTCAGGCTGCCGGTGCCGGTGATGTTGCCGCCCAGGGTGAGGTTCTGGCTGCCCGGCAGGGTCAGCACCGCGCCAAGGTTGATGGCATTGCCCAGATTCATTGCTGCGGTTGCGTCGAGCAAGCCATTGCCGCTGACCGTCAATGCGCCGGTACCGAGTGCACTGCCGTTGCCCAGCAACAGGCCACCGGCCGCCAGGTTCAGGCCACCACTGAAGGTATTGGCGCCGTTGAGCGTCTGCGTGCCCGTTCCCTGCTTGACCAGGCCACCGGTACCGCCGATCACGCCGCCGAATGTCTGGTTGGTGGCATCACCGAAGGTGAGCGTGCTGCCGCCCAGCGAGAGGATGCTGCCTGCCGCACCGGACAGCGCACCGATGGTCTGGTTGCCGCCGAGCGAGATGTCCAGTTCGGCGCCGACCCCCGCCAGGCTCACCGCCCCGGTGGCCGCCAGACTGCCGCCACTGGCCAGTGCCACCTTTCCTGCGTTCACGTTCAGACCGCCGGTGAATGCGTTGGCCCCACCCAGCGTGAGCGTGGAGGCGCCGTTCTTGACCAGGCTGCCGGTACCACCGATCACGCCGCCCAGCGTCAGCGCGTTGGAGCCCAGCACGTTGAGCGAACCACCCACCCCCAGGTTGATGCCGTTGCCCACGGTCAGTGCCGAGCTGGCATCAAGCGTCACCGCGCCACCGACATTCAATGCGCCGGTTCCCAGCGCACCGCCGTTGCCGAGCACCAGTCCTCCAGCCGTGAGCGACAGCCCTCCACCAAACGTGTTGGCGTTGTTGAGGGTCAAGGTGGCCGCGCCGTTCTTGACCAGGCTGCCGGAGCCACCGATCACGCCGTTGAAGGTCAATGCCTGGTTCCCGGACAGATTGAGGATGCTGCCCGCGCCCAGATTGACCGCGTTGGCGAGAGCGAGCGCCCCGGTGCCATCGAGAGACACGTTGCCGCCAACACTAAGTGTTCCAGTACCCAGCGCGCCTGCATTGCCCAGCAGCAGGCCACCGCCGTTGAGCGTGACGCCACCTGTGAAGGTATTGGCGCCCGACAGGGTCTGGGTACCCGTACCGACCTTGACCAGCGCGCCGCCGACACCGCCGATGACGCCGGAGAAGCTGGTGCTGGTGTTCAAGCCACCCAACGTGAGGCTGCGCGCGCCAAGGTTGAGCGCACCGGATCCGGCGAGTGAGCCGATGGTCTGGCTGGCCGCAACCGAGAGATCGAGGTTGGTACCTGCGCTCAGCGAGATCGCACTTGTCGGCGACAGGCTGCCACCGGCGCCCAATGCCAGCGCACCACCGGTGACCGCGAAGGAGCCCGTAAGCAGGTTGGCACCATTCAAGGTGAGGGTACCCGGACCCGCCTTGACCAGGTCGCCAGCGCCGGAGATCGAACCATTCAGGCCCAGCGCGTTGCTGCCCAGCAGGTTGAGCGTGCCGCCACCGTTGATGACGAGGTTGTTGCCCAGATTGAAGTTGGCCGAGGTATCCAGCGAAGCGTTGCCACCGACGGTCAGACTGCCGCTGCCGAGCGCACCGGCATTGCCGAGCACCAAGCCGCCGGCATTGAGGTTGACGCCACCGCTGAACAGGTTCGCACCGCCCAGGGTGACGATGCCGGTGTTGTTGACCGTCAGCCCACCGGTACCGGATAGCACGCCACTCAAACCGAAGCCTTGGGCACCGCCCAGGTTCAACCCGCCATTGAGGGTGAAATTGTTGCCCAGCGACAGGCCTGCACCACTGGCCGCGATCGAGCCGCCAGTGACGGTAAACAGGCCGGAACCGAATGCGGCGTTGTTGTTGAAGTTCACCACGCCGCCACCGAGGGTGATCGCGCCCGTGCCCAACCACGGCCCCTGCAGGTTCCAGGTGCCGCTGTTGACGGTGAGCTTCTGGAAGCCGATGTAGTTGGTCCAGCCGATGCTCGACGCAGGCCCGTTGTTACTGGCGTTGTCCTGCAGCACCAGGGTGTTGTTGGCGGCACCGGTGCCGATGCCTGCATCAACCGTGCCCGCCGCTGCGACCTTGACCCCGGTTACGCCGGCGAGCAGGCCTGCAGGTGCGCTACCGCCACCGGTAACCACGGTGGACCCTGCCACGGCAGTGAAAGTATTGCCGCCGGTGGAATCACCCAGATGCACACTGCCCGAGATCGTGCCCGAATTGGTGAACGTATTGCCTGTCGAAGCACCCAGGCCGACACGACCGGTGATGCTGCCACGGTTGGTCACGTTGGCCTGTGCTCCGCCATAGGTCACCACCGACGTCGCATCCGCAAGCTGCCCTATCCCCAGCAGCGACATTCCAATCGAACCATCATTGACCAGCGTGGTGGTCCCACCTGCGGCATTCTGCGCGGTGACCGCCTGGCCGCCGAAACCCAGCAAAGTGCCGATGTTGAAGATGCCCTTGATCTGGCCGCCAGTCTGGTTGTTGACCGTGATCGCGCTGCCACCGGCGGTGTTGTTGCCGACCACCAGGCCGGCCGCGGCCAGGCTGAGACCACCGGTCAGGAACGGATCGATCGTGCCGGCGTTGTTGACCGTGGTGTTGCTGCCGCTCAACGTCACCGCATTGCCGCCCAACAGCAGAGGCACGCTGAACACCGCGCCATTGGCGATGTTCAACGTCAGGCCGCTGGTCGGGTTGACGTAGTTGTTGATGTTGGTGGAGCTGTCGCAGTTGACGGTCGTGGTGCCAGTGCACGCCGCGAATACCGAACCACTGGCCAGCGTGGCAGCCAATGCCACCGCCAACTGGTGCGCCCTCAATCGCGGCACCCGCCCTGCGCAGACCGCGCTTCCCCCGGGATTCTGGGCGACCTCCGAAGCAACCTGCATTACGCCGAGGGCACGATTGAAAACCAGACGGTAAATGCGGTTCATCGGTAAATCTCCATGAAAAGACCGGATGGCACTGCAGGCAGGTTTTTTGAAGACAATGCGGCCCACCCCGGCTCCCGACACGGGAACAAGGCCTGGCTTCATTAACTTCTGAAAATCTTCACATCTTCACGCGACCGCACCTGGAAAAGGCAGGTCAACGTGTCCGTCAAGGCGAAAACTCCCCGATTTCGCATGACGAATGGCGGCACTGTGCGGCCGATGGCGCCAGCGGCATGTGAATCACGCTCGTTATTTTCATGACGCACGTCAAATAAAACGGGCGGACAAAATGGTTTTGCCGAAAATGCATATACCTGCAGCAGGCGGAGATTCCTTTCTCCGCCCAACTAAATGCATTCAGCTGCTCGAGAGTTTCATCAGCACCAGGCCGGAAACGATCAGCACCGCCGCACCGATCCGCATCGGGCTGACCTGCTCACCGAGGAAGACGATGCCGACCACGAACGCACCGACCGCGCCGATGCCGGTCCAGATCGTGTAGGCGGTGCCCAGCGGCAGGCTGCGCATGGCCACCGCCAGCAGCCAGAAGCTGGCGATCATGCCGATGATGGTGACCACGGTAGGGGTGAGCTTGGTGAAGCCTTCGGACTGCTTCATGGACACGGCCCAGACGATTTCCAGCAGGCCGGCGAACAACAGATAGATCCAGGCCATGACAGCCCTCCTCTTGGTAGGGCCAGGCCGTCCTGGTCATTGATTCCCGATGCGGGGGAGGTCGTTCCTCCTGGCCGGCATTCTAGCAACGCCGGTCGGCGCGGGGCGTTGCCGGCAGACGCGGGTTACAGCCGATTCAGTGCACGAAGCTGGCGTCGATGTACCTGCCTGCGCTATAGTTGCCGTCTGCCATCGGCCAGCCGATGTGCAGTCCGGCTGTGGTCTCCGGCGCATCGCGCGCTGCTTCCCCTGATCCGTGAACCGGCCGCCCACTGGGCGGCCAACGTCTCTATGGTGGCCCCGTCGGCCCCTCGCGACGCTAGGTCGAAAATCCCGCCAGGGCCGGAAGGCAGCAACGGTATCGATCGACGCGGGCGCCGAGGTCAGCCGGCGGGGCCATCGCCTTTTCGGGCGTGGCCCCACTTCTGGTAGCTGCCAATCTTGGTTGGCGCTTTTCGCCGGGCATGGCCCGGCGCTACCGCGCCTCAGGCGTGCCCTGGTGAAACACCACCCTCCATTCCTGCGCATGCCGTCGCCACAGCGAACTGCGCAACACCCAGCCCTGGGCCTGGCCATCAACGTGATAGCGGCTGCGGTAGCGCACCTGGGCCAGATCCTCGGCCAACAGCCACACCGCGTACTGTTCCGATTCGATCAGCACCTGAGCGCGCTCCAGCGGGATCTCCTGCAACGCCGCATCACGGCCGTAGCATCGCCCGGAACTGCCGATCTCGCTGAAATCCTCGTCCAGAAGTGCCGCCAGTTGCTCGCGATCGGCCCGCACCTGCGGCGCATGCAGCGCGCGTTCCAGCGCCTCCAGCTCGGCAGCCAGCGCCGCGTCGGCGGGCTGGCCAGCACCGCTCACGGCGGATCCTGCACCAGCACGTGCGCTGCAGTGGGGTTGGCCAGCGGCACGCACTGCCCCGGCTGCGCCACACGGTGCCCCCGCGCGGCCAGCGCCTGGCCGTCGGCCGCGCTCGCATAGTGGTAGAGCATCATCCGCGCCTGCAGTTCGGCGCTGTACTCGCGCTCCAGGTCGTCCACGCCAGTGTGCGACGGGTTGCCGTGCAGGCCGCAGTCGTGCGCGATCAGTTCATTGTCGTTGGCGAAGCGGGCCAGCATCTCCGGAATCGGCCGGGTATCGCCGCTCCAGGTCAGCGCGCCCTGCAGGCGCAGGCCATAGGCCGTCTCCGGCCAGTGGTGGCGCACCGGGAACACTTCCAGGCGCACGCCCTCGTGCCAGAACGCCTCGCCCACCACGACCAGCTGGAACGCATCCCAGAAGTTGGCACCGCCCTCGGCCAGCACATTCGGATAATCACCGATGCGCTTGTGCAGCAGCGGCACCACCGTGGCGGGCACGTACAGGCGCACCTTGCCGCGCCGGTGCGCATTGAAGAAGGTGTCCACGAACAGGCGCTCGAAGCCGGCCACGTGGTCCAGGTGCACATGGGTGACGAACAGCGCCTGCGGCATGTGCCCGTAGTGCGCCTTGAACGCGGTCAGGCCTTCGCCGCCACAGTCGATGGTCAGCCACGGCCGACCGTCCCGTTCGATCACCGACATCGGCGACCCCAGCTCGACCGCCGACGCATTGCCGACGCCGAGGAAACGCAACGACCAGTCCATCAGGTGCCCCGGTTCCAGGCCATGTCATAGGCGCGGCGCAGCCGCGCGTAATCCTTCTGCACGTCTTCCATGCTGCGCTCGCCGCGCAGCTTGATCAGCGAGCGCAGCAGGCGCTTGAGATTGCGTTCGCGCCAGGCGGTCGCCGGGATGCGGATCACCCCGCGGTCGAAGTCGATCAACCAGCCGTGGCCGTTGCCGTCGAACAGGATGTTGTGCGCATTGAGGTCGGCATGGTCCAGGCCGGCACGATGGAAGCGGGCGATCAGCCGCCCGGTCTCCTCCCACGGTGCGCCCCGGCCCGCGACCAGCGCGCGGTCGGCCAGCGAACGGACACCCTCGATCCGCTCCATCAGGATCGCAGCCCGGTAGCGCAGGCCCTCGCGCATGTAGAACGCCGCCAGTGGCCGGGGCACCGGCAGCTTTTTCTCGCGCAGCGCGCGCATCAGCCGGAATTCGGCGAAGCTGCGCGTCCGGTCCGCGCCGCGCCAGAGGTACTGGTCATGGCTGATCTTCGCCGCCAGGCCACCGCGCAGGTAGTGGCGCAGCACGCTGGCGCCGAACGGCGCATCGACGAACCAGGCGCTGCCACGACCGCCCTCGCCTACCGGCCGAGCCCTGCTGCCCCAGTGCTGGGGCGAGAACAGGCCGATCTCGGCTTGCCGCAGCCGCTCGCGGTCGAACAGAATGGCCCCGATGCCGCGACCCTCGCGGCATGGCGTCAGCGCTTCATTGGCGTCGAATGCGACCATTTCATTGAGTCTAACAACACATGGCATCAGCGTCCTCCTCCTTGTGCCTCCTGCGCCTGTCCGCACTTGGCGATGTCACCCACGTGGTGCCCCTGGTGCGCACCCTGCAGGCTGCGCGCCCGGATACGCCGATCCACTGGATCATCGACAAGGCCGGCCACAAGCTGCTCGACGGCCTGCCCGGTGTCACCTTCCATGCCTACGACAAGAAGAGCGGCATGGCCGGGGTCAAGGAACTGCGCAGGCAGCTGCCGCCGGGGCGCTTCGAAGCGCTGTTGCAGATGCAGGTGGCGTTCCGCGCCAACCTGCTGTCGGCCTTCATTCCCGCAGAGCGTCGCATCGGCTATGACCGCAGCCGCTCGAAGGACCTGCATGGTCTCTTCATCAACGAACGCATCCCCGACCGCCCCGGCATCCATGTGCTGGATGCCATCGGCAGTTTCTGTGAACCCCTTGGCCTGCGCCAGACCGAGGTCAGCTGGGACCTGGCGGTGCCACAGTCCGCGTATGAGTGGGCTGCCGCGCAATGGCAGGACGATGGCCGCCCGGTGTTGATGATCTCACCCTGTTCCAGCCACGTGCGCCGCAACTGGTATGCAGACCGCTACGCCGCCGTGGCCAACCACGCCGCACAGCGCGGTTGGCAGGTGGTGCTGTGCGGAGGCCGCAGCGAACTGGAGCGCAGCATGGCCGATGCCATCCAGGCGCAGCTGCACACACCGGCGCTTGACCTGGTCGGCAAGGACACCTTGAAGCAGCTGCCGGCGCTGCTGGCCCGCGCCAATCTGGTGATGACCCCGGACTCGGGCCCGATGCACATCGCCAACGCGATGGGCGCCAAGGTACTGGGCCTGCATGCGGCCAGCAACCCGAACCGCAGCGGTCCCTATTCCGACCGCCGCTACTGCGTGGACCGCTACGACGATGCCGCGCGCAAGTACCTGGCCAAGCAGGCCGCCGATCTGAAGTGGGGCACCAAGATCGAGTTCGACGATGTGATGGAACTGATCACCGTGGAAGACGGTATCGCTGCGTTCGAACGCTACGTCGCCGACCACCTGGGGTGAGCGGCAGGCTGCCCCGGATTACGCGCGCTGCGCGTAATCCTGGTAGGACTTCTCTTCCACGTACGCCGAACCCAGCGCCAGGTTGATCGCCTTCTTGATGCGCGCGCGTTCGTCATTGCGCAGGTAGACGCTGCGCGCCAGATCGATGAAACCCTGGTCGAACGCCTGCGCCTTCTCTTTCAGGCGGATGTCGTCCTCGATGTCCCACAGCTGCTCGTTGACCGCCTTCAGCTCGGCACGCAGCTTGGCGATGTCCTTCACCGCCGCCGGGTGTGCCATCCAGGTCTGCTCCAGCGCCGACAGTTCTTTGCGCACATTGGCCAGCTTGCCCTCGTCACTGATGCGCTCGGACTTGATCTGCAGGATCGAGATCTTGTCCAGCAGCTCGCCGAAAGAAACGGGAACGAGGATTTCAGCGGTCATGGGGAAAGCTCCAACAGGTGATGCAGGCAGTTTAACCCGCAGCTCGCGATGGAATGGGTAGATCCACGCCATGCGTGGATGAGCCTGCCAGCAGGAACAGCATCCACGCATGGCGTGGATCTACTGATGCATCTGCCCCGACAGGGGCGGGGAGAGGCCGGCAAAGGGAGGGGCCCACAGGTTGCGCAGCAACGTGTGGGGCGACGCGCAGAGCGCGGCGCGTCCCGCGCCAGATTAAAGAAAAAGGGCTGCCTTTCGGCAGCCCTTTTTCTTTAATCTGGCGGAGAGGGGGGGATTCGAACCCCCGAGGCGCTATAAACGCCTGCCTGATTTCGAGTCAGGTACATTCAACCACTCTGCCACCTCTCCGGGTGGTCCCCGGCGGACCGGGGACGCGCATCATACGAGGAAGTGAGGCCGACGACAAGTCATTCCGGCCAACGAAGTGAAAATTTCCTGAGCACACGCCTTGCCGGATGCGCGCAGCCACCCGATGATGCCTGTCTCCCCAGCAACACCCCGCCCCAGCGCCCATGATCGAATTCGGACACCTCACCCACCCCGGCATGCGCCGCGAGCTCAACGAGGACACCTACTACGGTGACAGTGAGCTGGCCCTGTGGCTGGTGGCCGACGGCATGGGCGGGCACGCCTGCGGTGAAGTGGCCAGCGCGCTGGCGCGCGAGACCATCGTGCGCGAGATCCGCCGCGGCGCACCGCTGGCGCAGGCCATCCGCACCGCCGACGAAGAGATCATCCGCGCCTCGCGCCGGCGCAACGACACGTTGCCGATGGGCACTACCGTGGTCGCCGCACGGGTACAGGGCAACCGCTATGAAGTGGCGTGGGTCGGCGACAGCCGTGCCTACCTGTGGCGCGACGGACAGCTGGCCCAGCTCAGCCAGGACCACAGCGTGGTGCAGGAGCTGGTCGCGCAGGGCAACCTGACCGCCGAACAGGCGCGTGCGCATCCGCACCGCAACGTGGTCACCCAGGCGCTGGGCGTGACCGATCCGGCGCATCTGAACGTGGCCACCACCAGCGGCGAACTGCGCCCGGGCATGCAGCTGTTGCTGTGCAGTGACGGCCTGACCGAGGAAGTGGACGACCGCAGCATCGCGCGCACCCTCGCCTTCGAGGATGCCAGCGCACAGGAATGCGTGGACACGCTGGTCGCCGCCGCGCTCGATGGCGGCGGCCGCGACAACATCAGCGTGATCCTGGTGCGCTGCCACTAACCGGTAGATCCACGCCATGCGTGGATGCGGCGCTGCCGGCCAGCGGCCGGCATTACCCCACCAGGCATTAAGCGCTGGCGGGCTCTTCCACCTTCGGGCCATCCCACAGCGCGTGGCCAGCCTTCTTGCGCAGCCGCTCCAGTCGCGCCGCATGCGCTTCCAGCTCCGACGGCGTGGCCACCACGCGCGGGCGCGGCAGCAGCTTGCTGGTGTCGAAGGCCTGCAGCGCCGCACCGGCAGCACCGCCATCGTCATCGCCCAGACCAAAGCCGATTTCTTCCTGGCCCGAGGTCAGCGCGATATAGACGTCGCCCAGGATCTGCGCATCGAGCAGGCCGCCGTGCAGCGCACGGTGCGAGTTGTCCACGCCCAGTCGCTTGCACAGCGCATCCAGCGAGTTGCGCTGGCCCGGGAAGCGCTCACGCGCCATCACCAGGGTATCGATCACGGCGCAGCGGTCGGTGATCTTCCCGTACTGCGGCCCCAGCAGCGACAACTCGTTGTCGAGGAAGCCGAGGTCGAACGCCGCGTTGTGGATGATCAGCTCGGCGCCATCGATGAAGGCCAGGAACTCGTCGGCGATCTGCGCGAAGTCCGGCTTGTCATCGAGGAACTCCAGGGTCAGGCCGGTGACTTCCTGCGCGCCCTGTTCGAACTCGCAGTCCGGCTTGATGTACTGGTGATAGTTGTTGCCGGTCGGGCGGCGCTTGAACAGCTCCACGCAGCCGATTTCGACGATGCGGTTGCCCTTCTTCCACTCCAGGCCGGTGGTTTCGGTATCGAGGATGATCTGACGCATGGGCTCAGTTTACCGGGCTGGCGTCGCGGATCTGGATCGCCGCGTTGCGGGCCAGCGTATCCACCCGCTCATTGTCCGGGTCGCCGGAGTGACCCTTCACCCAGCGCCAGTCGATCTGATGCCGCAGCGTGGCCGCCTGCAGGCGCTCCCACAGCTCGCGGTTCTTTACCGGATCGCCGCCAGCCGTCTTCCAGTTCTTGCGGATCCAGCCCGGCATCCACTGGGTCAGACCCTGCCGCACATACTGCGAATCGGTATAGAGCACGATGTTGCACGGCTCGGTCAGCGACTCCAGCCCGGAAATGGCCGCCATCAGCTCCATCCGGTTGTTGGTGGTGTGCGCCTCGCCACCGCTCAGTTCGCGCTCGTGGCCCTTGTAGCGCAGCAGCGCAGCCCAGCCGCCGGGGCCGGGATTGCCAAGGCAGGAACCGTCGGTGTGGATTTCGATGGTTTTCAATACAACTCCAGAATCAGGTAGCTACGGTGCCGTGCCAGCGCACCGGCAGCGGTTTCGGCCCAGGCAGGGCCAGCGTACGTTTTTCCGCATGGAACAGGCAGGCCGCGCGCAGCGGTGCCCAACCTCCGGGACGACGGCTGCCCGCACCGCGCCAGAGCGGGCCCAGGTAACGCATATCGTCGCATTCCAGCCCATGACGGCCGAGCAGCAGGCGGATCCGCTGCGGCGTGCGCACCACCAGTCCATGCTGGCGCCATCGCGTGCGATACGGACTGAACGGATTGAGGCTGCTCAGCCACAGATGGCCGCCCGGCATCAGTACGCGCTCGCACTCGTCGAGCAGCCGATCAGCGTCGGCCGCGGTGACATGCTGCAGCACGATCGCATTGACGCTTTCATTGGCCAGCGGCAGCGGCAGCGCACAACGGGTGTCGCCGGCATAGCCCTGCCCCTGCCGGAACAGGCGCAGACCGCGTCCGCCCAGCTGTGCATCGTCCAGCCAGGCCGCACTTGGTGCGATCCACAGCCAGGGCTGCGCCGGCAGCACCGACAGCTGCGGCAGCAGCAATTGCCGCTCCAGCACACGCAAGGCCTCCGCCGGTTCGCTGTCGAACCACGGGGTCTGGCTCGCTTGACGGGTGCTCTGCAGCGCGGGCATGGTCCAATTCTATGCGACTGACTGCCCTGCCCGCATTTGCGGATAACTACATCTGGACGCTGATCGACAACGAGGGCGCTGCCGTGGTCGTCGACCCCGGCGATGCCGCGCCAGTGCTCGCACTGGCCGATCAGGGCCTGCGCGTGGACACGATCCTGCTCACCCATCACCACGACGACCACATCGGTGGCGTGCCGGCATTGCAGGCGCGTTTCCCCGGCGTACGGGTCATCGCGCCGGTCGAGGAACGCATTCCCACGGCCACCGAGCGGGTCGGCGAAGGTGAACGCGTTCAGGCACTGGGCCGGACGTTCCACGTACTATCCGTGCCCGGGCATACCCGCAGCCACATCGCGTTTCACACTGCTGAACATCTTTTCAGCGGAGATTCGTTGTTCAGCCTGGGCTGTGGACGCCTGTTCGAAGGTACGCCGTCCCAGCTGCTGGCGTCGATGCGCAAGCTGGGTGCCCTGCCCGCGCAACTGCTGCTTTGTTGCGCTCATGAGTACACCGTGTCAAATGCCGTCTTCGCGCGGCATGTCGACCCCGCCAACGCTGCCTTGTGGCAGCGCCAAGAGGAGGCTTTGGCCATGCGCCGCGATGACCGTTCCACCCTGCCGGTAACCCTGGCCAACGAATTCGACTGCAATCCCTTCCTGCGTGTGCACGCTGCACCGATCCGTGCGTCGGTGTCGGCACACCTGGGCCGTGACGTCGTGGACGACGTCGACGTGATGGCCGGTCTCCGGCACTGGAAAGACGGCTTCCGCGCATGATGCGCCGAAGTCTGCCGCTGGCCCTGGGCCTTGCCCTGGGGCTGGCCGGAACTGCGGGCGCACAGTCGCTGGGCGCCGGCATCAGCCAGAACCTGACCGCCGCTGCGGCGCTGCCGCTGGATCCGTCCGCGCTGCCTGCGCCCTCGGTGCGCAATGGCCAGGAGATCTTCACCAGCTTCCGCGACGGCCTGGCCGAGCCCAGCTGCGATGCCGAGGCTACCAGCCCGCGCTGGCAGAAGCAGTTCGCCCACGCCCCCTCGCGCCTGGCCAACCAGGATGACGATGCGCTGGTGCTGTTCGGCTATGTGGTCGAAGAGCTGCGCAAGGCGAACCTGCCCACCGAATTCGCGCTGATCCCATTCGTGGAAAGCGGCTATCGGCCCAATGCCCGCAACGGCAGCGGCCCGACCGGCCTGTGGCAGTTCATCGCCACCACGGCGCGCAACCACCGCGTACCCATGGCCAACGGCTACGACGGCCGCCTGTCGGCGGTTGATTCCACCCAGGCCGCGGTGCGCTACCTGAAGACCCTGCACGGCATGTTCGGCGGCGACTGGCGCCTGGCCACCATGGCCTACAACGCCGGCGAGTACCGGGTGCTGCAGTCCATGCGCAAGGCCGGCATGAACGCGCAGAATGCCAAGCCGGCAGCCCTGCCGGGGCTGTCGCCGGTTACCCATGCCTATGTCGAGAAGCTGCATGCCCTGGCCTGCGTGCTGGAAGACGTGGAGGACCAGCCTCGCGTAATGGCCTCGCTGGACCGCACCGTGCCGGTGTTGAAGGACCACACCCTGCCGGCCGGCACCAGCGTCCAGCAGTGGGCCGCACAGCGCGCCCTGGACCCCGCCAGGATCGCCCGCCTCAACCCGGCCCTGGCCGCCGGCAGCCGCGCCTCCGGAACCACTCGGGTCCTGGCCCCGGTCTCGGCCGCCAATGCGACGGTGACGGAAGCCGCGACCACGCAGGTGGCCAGCACCGCACCGGTTGCCACGACCACGCCGACGCCGCAGGTGGCCAAGACCGTGGCCGCGATCGCCGATCGCCCGCGCAGCCGCCGCCACACCGTGCGTGATGGCGAGTCGGCCTGGACCATCGCCCGCCGCTACGGCATGCCGGTAAAGGCCCTGCTGTCGCTGAACGGCCTGAGTGGCAGCAGCGTGCTGAAGCCCGGCGCAGTGCTGCGCGTCGAGGACTGACGCGCTCCAACCCCGCTGTATCTGCTCTTTGTAGAGTCGAGCGATGCTCGACTGCATCTGCACGACTCTACAAAAGGCGGTCGAGCAAGCTCGACCACTACCAAAGCTCAAGCGCGCCACAGACGACGCGAAGGCACAAAAAAGGCCCGGCAATGCCGGGCCTTCTTCGATCCTGCCCCGCCGCGAGGCTTACAGGTTCTCTTCGGTGGTCTGGATCACGAACTTCCTGCGCATCGCCTCGACGTAGGCCTTGGCTGCGGCCATGCCGTCGATCTGGCTCAGCTGATCCTTGAGCTGCTTCTGCTGCTCGGCGGTCACTTCCTTGATGTCGCCCGGGTTGACCTTGTTCACGGCGAACAGCAGCGCGTGGCCGTTGACGTCGACCTTGCCGTAGCTCGGCTTGCCTTCCGCCGGCACCGGCGCACTGAAGATCGCGCGGTTGATTTCCGGGGTCGGCACCGGCTGGCTGCGCGGCAGGCCCGGCATCGGGCTCAGCTGCAGCTTCTCGCTGGCGGCCAGCGACTGCAGGGTGGCGCCCGCCTTCAGCTTGGCCAGCACGGCGTCGGCGGCCTTGTCGCTGGCCTGGCGCTGGCGGTCGGCACGGATCGCGGCGATCACCTGCTCACGCGCCTTGTCCAGCGGCATCGCCTGCTCCGGGGTATGCGCGGCCACGCGGATGACCACGCTGTGGTTGGTGGCACCGCCCAGGGCGATCGGGTCGCTGGCAGTACCATCCTGCACCAGCACTTCGGAGAAGGCCGCACGCAGCACAGCCGGATCGGTGGCGATGCCACTGGCGGTTGCGCGGGTGATCGGGCCCAGGGTCTGCAGCGGCAGGTTTACTTCCTTGGCCGCAGCAGCCAGATCACTCGGGCTCTTGTTGATGGCATCGACCAGGTGGCCGGCCAGCTCGTTGAAGCCGCGCTCGCCGTCGGCCTTCAGCTGCTCGGCGGCCAGCGTGTCACGCACTTCCTCGAACGACTTGCCTTCGCCGCCACGCACCGCGGCGACCTTGATGATGTGGTAGCCGAAGTCGGTCTTGACCGGGCCGATCACGTCACCCGCCTTGGCGGCGAACAGGGCGTCTTCGAATGGCTTGACCATCGCGCCACGCTCGACCCAGCCCAGATCACCGCCCTGGTCCTTCGAACCCGGGTCTTCCGAATTGGCCTTGGCCAGTGCAGCGAAGTCGGCACCCGCCGCCTTGGCTTCGGTGGCGATCTTGTTCGCCTTGGCTTCGGCACCGTCACCGGTGATCAGGATGTGCGCGGCCTGGCGCTGTTCCGGCGAAGTGAACTTCGCCTTCTCGTCCTCATAGCGCTTGCGCAGGGTCGCTTCGTCGGCCGCGGTCGGTGCCGGCAGGTTGGCGCCATTGATCTCGACGTATTCCAGCGACACGCTTTCGGCCTGGCGGAAATCCTTGCCGTGGCTGTCGTACCACTGCTTGATCTGCTCATCGGTGACCGGCGCGGTATCGGCCGGAACCTCCGGCAGCGCGGCCAGTTCGACGTCGCGGGTCTCACCCAGCAGCTTCAGCAGGCGCTCGGTCTCGGCCTGGGTGACGAAGCCCGAATTCTGCAGGCCCGACGGGATCACCGACTGCTGCAGGCTCTCGCGCACCAGCTCCTGGAACTGCGTGGGGGTACGCGGCGGATTGCCACCGGCCAGAGCCAGGCGGTAGTTGTTCTCGTTGAACTTGCCGTTCGAATCGAGGAAGGCCGGGATGGTGGCGATGTACTCGCGCACCGCGCCATCGCCGATCACAACACCGGCCTGCTCGCCCACCAGGCGCACGACCTGCTCGTCGATCAGCTGATCGAGCACGGCCATCTTGTTTTCAGTGCTTTCGAACGCGCGCGGGTCGAAGTTCTCGCCCTGCTGCTGGCGCTCACGCATGCGCTCCTGCTCGAAGCGGGTGCGGAAATCCTGCGCGCTGATCTCGTGGTGCTGCCACAGCATGCGCACCGGCCACCACGACGGTGCCGAACGCCACCAGGTCGGAGGCGCGGAAACCTTGGCCACGTTCTGTGCGCCAACGCCACCCAGGTAGCTGTTGTCGATCACGAACAGGAACGGAATCATCAGCAGCCCCAGGATCACGGTGACGATCCAGCCTGAGGTCTTGTCGCGGAGTTTCTGCAGCATGGTGAGGAATCACAAGGCCTGATTGGCGAGCCCGGCAGTGTAACCCGCTTCGTCGCAGGGACCAAAAGCAGCGCCGGCGTGGCCTGCGCCGATCTCCGCGGACCTGTGCCGTCAGCACCTCGGCAGGCCTGCCGCAGGGCACAAAGAAAAAGCCCCCGGCTTGCGCCGAGGGCTTTTAAAGTTGGCGGAGCGGACGGGACTCGAACCCGCGACCTCCGGCGTGACAGGCCAGCATTCTAACCAGCTGAACTACCGCTCCGCGCTGAAACTTTGCAGGCGCCCAGTATATCCGAAGACTCCCTGGAAACCCAGCCCGATGAACACTTTTTTCAAAGTTTTTTCACAGGGACTTAAGAATTCTGCAATGGCGGAGCGGACGGGACTCGAACCCGCGACCTCCGGCGTGACAGGCCAGCATTCTAACCAGCTGAACTACCGCTCCGTTCTTGCAAAAACCTTTTCGCCTTCCTTCCGAACCTGTCGGTGAGAAGACAAGGCCCCCAGCTTTAGGCCGGGGGCCTCGATGTAGTGGCGGAGCGGACGGGACTCGAACCCGCGACCTCCGGC
This sequence comes from Stenotrophomonas sp. SMYL20, assembly GCF_036320045.1. Lineage (NCBI taxonomy): Bacteria > Pseudomonadati > Pseudomonadota > Gammaproteobacteria > Lysobacterales > Lysobacteraceae > Stenotrophomonas > Stenotrophomonas sp. SMYL20. The sequence goes on from NZ_JAWIRT010000006.1 coordinate 118,274, forward strand.
GTGACAGGCCAGCATTCTAACCAGCTGAACTACCGCTCCGCATTGTTGCTATTTTTGTTTTTCCACCGGCCTGGACCGGGGAGAAAACAAAGCCTCCAGCTTTTGGCCGGAGGCCTCGTTGAATGGCGGAGCGGACGGGACTCGAACCCGCGACCTCCGGCGTGACAGGCCAGCATTCTAACCAGCTGAACTACCGCTCCACACTCAAACTTTTACCGCGGTGCTGTGGTGGGTGCTGAGGGTTTCGAACCCCCGACCCTCTCCGTGTAAAGGAGACGCTCTACCGCTGAGCTAAGCACCCCAGCGAGCCGCTTAGTTTACAGCATCCTTCAGGGCCTTACCAGCCTTGAACGACGGATTCTTCGAAGCAGCGATCTTGATGGTGTCGCCGGTCTTCGGGTTGCGGCCGGTGCGGGCAGCACGGTCGCGGACCTGGAAGGTACCGAAGCCAACCAGGGTGACCGCATCGCCGTCCTTCAGCGCCTTGGTGACGGCAGCAACGACGGCATCGACAGCGCGGCTGGACTCGGCCTTGGTCAGGTCGGCAGCTTCAGCAACGGCATCGATCAATTCGGTCTTGTTCATTCTCTACAACTCCTTTGGCGGTGGGTTCCGCTTATTCGACAGGGAAGCAACCGCACGCCTTCTGCATGCGGCCGCCATGTGGAAACGGTTCGCCGATTCAGTCATCGCTGACAGCGATCACTCATTCGCGAGTGCTGCTTTTATACCAGTGGCCCTACCCCCACGCAAGCTGGAAAGCCAGCAACGACGCGGGTTTCGGGCCATCGGACAGCGCGCGTCAATGCTTGACGCGCGCGCTTCCACTCGGTTTGGCCTTGCTGCGCACCGTGACACGCTGCGCACTCTTGCGCGCCTTCTTCGGTGCCAGCGGGCGCTCCAGCGCCAGGTCCAGGACTTCTTCGATGTACTTCACCGGCACGATCTCCAGATCGCGGGTGACGTTGGCCGGAATGTCTGCAAGGTCCTTGCGGTTCTCTTCCGGAATGATGACCGTCCGGATACCACCGCGCAGTGCGGCCAGCAGTTTCTCCTTCAAGCCACCGATGGCGGTGACACGACCACGCAGGGTGATCTCACCGGTCATCGCCACGTCGGCACGCACCGGCACCTTGGTCAGCATCGACACCAGCGAGGTGACCATTGCCGCACCGGCACTCGGTCCGTCCTTCGGCGTGGCACCATCGGGCACATGCAGGTGCACGTCGTGCTTCTGCAGGAAGTCGCTGTCGATGCCGAAGCCGACCGCGCGCGAACGCACCACCGACAACGCCGCCGACGCCGATTCCTTCATCACGTTGCCGAGCTGGCCGGTCAGGATCAGCTGGCCCTTGCCCGGCACCAGCGTCGATTCGATCTGCAGCAGATCGCCACCGACTTCGGTCCACGCCAGGCCGGTGACCAGGCCGATCTCGTTCTCTTCCTCGGCGCGGCCGAAGTCGAAGCGACGCACACCCAGGTACTTGTCCAGGTTCTTGCTGGACACGCTCACCAGCGCCTTGGACTTCTTCGCGCCCTTCTTCGCCTTCACCGGCTGCGGGCCGGCCAGCGCGATCTCCTTCACCACCTTGCGGCAGATCTTGGCGATCTCGCGTTCCAGGTTGCGCACGCCCGATTCGCGCGTGTAGTAGCGCACGATGTCCTGGATCGCATCGCTGCCGATCTCCAGTTCTTCCGGCTGCAGGCCGTTGGCCTTGATCTGCTTCGGCACCAGGTAGCGGGTGGCGATGTTGAGCTTCTCGTCCTCGGTGTAGCCGGGGATGCGGATCACTTCCATACGGTCCAGCAGCGGGCCGGGAATATTGAGCGAGTTCGAGGTGGCCACGAACATCACTTCGGACAGGTCCAGGTCCACTTCCAGGTAGTGGTCGTTGAACGCGTTGTTCTGCTCCGGGTCGAGCACTTCCAGCAGCGCCGACGACGGATCGCCACGGAAGTCCATCGACATCTTGTCGATCTCGTCGAGCACGAACAGCGGGTTCTTGCTGCCGACCTTGTTGAGGTTCTGCACGATGCGGCCCGGCATCGAACCAACGTAGGTACGACGGTGGCCACGGATCTCGGCTTCATCGCGAACGCCGCCCAGCGACATGCGCACGAACTTGCGGTTGGTAGCCTTGGCGATGGACTGGCCGAGCGAGGTCTTGCCCACGCCCGGCGGCCCGACCAGGCACAGGATCGGGCCCTTCATCTGCTTCACGCGCGACTGCACCGCCAGGTATTCAAGGATGCGCTCCTTGACCTTCTCCAGGCCGTAGTGGTCGGCGTCGAGGGTGTCCTGCGCGGCCTTCAGGTCCTTGCGCACCTTGCTGCGCTTCTTCCACGGCACGCCCAGCAGCCACTCCAGGTAGTTGCGCACGACCGCCGCTTCGGCCGACATCGGCGACATCTGCTTGAGCTTGTTCAGTTCATTGCGTGCCTTGGCTTCAACCGCCTTCGGCATGCCGGCTTCGGCGATCTTGCGGGCCAGCTCTTCCAGCTCGCCTGGTGCGTCGTCCAGGTCACCCAGTTCCTTCTGGATGGCCTTCATCTGTTCGTTGAGGTAGTACTCGCGCTGGCTCTTCTCCATCTGCGACTTCACGCGGCCGCGGATGCGCTTTTCCATCTGCTGCACGTCGATCTCGCCATCGACCAGGCCGACCAGCATCTCCAGGCGGTCACCGACGGCCAGCGTTTCCAGCAGGCGCTGCTTGTCGGCCAGGCGCACGCTGATGTGCGCGGCGATGGTGTCGGCCAGGCGGGCCGGCTCATCGATGCCCGACAGCGTCTGCAGCAGCTCTGGCGGCAGCTTGCGGTTGGTCTTCACGTACTGCTCGAACAGCGACATCAGCGAGCGGGCGATCGCCTCCACCTCGCGTGCTTCGCGCTCGTCGGTGGCGTCGATCTCCACGGCCTGGCCGTGCAGCGAGCCGTTACGCTCATCGACGTGGGTGACCTGCACGCGCGACAGGCCTTCGACCAGCACCTTGATGGTGCCGTCGGGCAGCTTCAGCAGCTGCAGCACCTGCGCCAGCGTACCGACCTGGTAGAGGTCGGCCGCATGCGGGTCGTCGGTCTCGGCCGACTTCTGCGCCAGCAGCAGGATGCGCTTGTCCGACTCCATTGCCTGTTCGAGCGCGTGCATGGACTTGTCACGGCCGACGAACAGCGGGATGACCATGTGCGGGAACACCACTACGTCGCGCAGCGGCAGGACCGGCAGGTCGAGGGTTTCACTTGGGGAACGGGCCATGGGGGCTCCAGGGAAGGGGAAAACCGCCTCCGGGAGGGCATCTTCCGGAGACAAAAAAAGCCGATGGCCCCGTTATGGGGCCATCGGCTTTCAGATGCAAGGCATTCCTTGAAAATCCTTTCCAATCAACAACCTGGAAGGATCACTCGGCGCCTGCGGCCTTCTGTTCAGGGGCCGCCGGGGTCTGGTAGATCAGGTACGGCTCGGACTTGTGCTCGATCACCGACTCGTCCACCACCACCTTGCTGACGTTTTCCTGCGACGGCAGGTCGTACATGGTGTCCAGCAGGACCGATTCGACGATGGTGCGCAGGCCACGGGCACCGGTCTTGCGCTTGAGCGCCTTCCTGGCGATGGCCGACAACGCGTCCGGACGGAACTCCAGCTCGACGTTCTCCATCTCGAACAGCTTCTTGAACTGCTTGGTGATGGCGTTCTTCGGCTCGGTCAGGATCCTGATCAGGGCCGGCTCGTCCAGCTCCTCCAGGGTCGCCACCACCGGCAGGCGGCCGACGAACTCGGGGATCAGGCCGAACTTGATCAGGTCTTCCGGCTCGACTTCGGCCAGCACCTTGCCCACTTCCTGCTTGCGCTCGCTGCTCTTCACCTTGGCGCCGAAGCCGATGCTGCCGACGTCGGTGGAACGGGCCTGGATCACCTTGTCCAGCCCGGCGAACGCGCCGCCGCAGATGAACAGGATGTTCTTGGTGTCCACCTGCAGGAATTCCTGCTGCGGGTGCTTGCGGCCGCCCTGCGGCGGAACGCTGGCCACGGTGCCTTCGATCAGCTTCAGCAGGGCCTGCTGCACGCCTTCGCCGGACACATCGCGGGTGATCGACGGGTTCTCGCTCTTGCGCGAGATCTTGTCGATTTCATCGATGTAGACGATGCCCTGCTGCGCCTTCTCGACGTCGTAGTCGCACTTCTGCAGCAGCTTCTGGATGATGTTCTCCACGTCCTCGCCCACGTAACCGGCTTCGGTCAGCGTGGTGGCGTCGGCCATGGTGAACGGCACGTTGAGCAGGCGGGCCAGGGTCTCGGCCAGCAGCGTCTTGCCCGAACCGGTCGGGCCGACCAGCAGGATGTTCGACTTCGCCAGTTCGACGTCGTCGTTCTTCTGCCGGCTCTCGATGCGCTTGTAGTGGTTGTACACGGCCACTGCCAGCGTGCGCTTGGCGCGGTTCTGGCCGATCACGTACTGGTCGAGGACCTCGAGGATCTCGCGCGGCTTGGGCAGCGAACTGCGCGCCGACTGCGCCTTTTCCTCAAGTTCCTCACGGATGATGTCGTTGCACAGCTCCACGCACTCATCGCAGATGAATACGCTCGGACCCGCAATCAGCTTGCGCACTTCATGCTGGCTCTTGCCGCAGAAAGAGCAGTAGAGGATCTTGCCGGTGTCCGTGGAACGACCTTGGCGGTCTTCGCTCATGCTTCGCTTACCCAGTTACCCCACCCGCTGAACGGGGGTTCGATTCGAGAATAGCACAGGGCCGAGGGGACACCAGTCCCGCCCGACCCTGCAGGAACGGGGCCTCCATGGCCCCGTGATGGCCGGTCAGCCGGCCTGGATCGACTCGTCCGGACGACGCTCCAGGACCTGGTCGACCAGACCATAGGCCTGCGCCTCGAAGGCGCTCTTGAAGTTGTCGCGCTCGGTGTCGCGGGCGATCGTCTCCAGCGACTGGCCGGTGTGCTTGGCCAGCACCTCGTTCAGGCGCGAACGCAGGGTCAGGATCTCACGCGCGTGGATGTCGATGTCGGTGGCCTGGCCCTGGTAGCCACCCAGCGGCTGGTGGATCATCACGCGCGAGTTCGGCAGCGCATAGCGCTTGCCGGCTTCGCCCGCGGCCAGCAGCAGGGCGCCCATCGAGGCGGCCTGGCCGATGCAGGTGGTGCTCACATTCGGCTTGATGTACTGCATGGTGTCGTAGATCGCCATGCCGGCGGTGACCACGCCACCCGGCGAGTTGATGTAGATGTTGATGTCCTTTTCCGGGTTCTCCGACTCCAGGAACAGCAACTGCGCCACCACCACGTTGGCCATGTGATCGTCGATCGGGCCCACGAGGAAGATCAGGCGCTCCTTCAACAGGCGCGAATAGATGTCGTAGGCACGCTCGCCGCGGCTGGTCTGCTCGACCACCATCGGAACCAGGTTCAGGGCTTTGGTTCGGTTGTCCATTACGTGAGGTACCTATCTTGGGGGGCAACAACCCCGCGCCGGCAAAGGCGCGGGGCATCCGGTGATCCGCCCGGGCTTACTGGCGGATCGCGTCCTGGAACGACAGCTTCTCTTCGGTGTGCTGGGCACGCTCGGCGATCCAGTCGATCACCTGCTCTTCCATCACACGGTTCTGCAGGCCAGACATCAGCTGGGGGTCGTTGCGGTACATCTCAATGACCTGTTCCGGCTCTTCGTAGGTCGAAGCGATCAGACGCATCGTTTCGTTCAGGCGCTTGGCTTCCAGGCGCAGGTCGTTGATGCGGGCCACTTCACCGACCAGCAGGCCGACCAGCACGCGCTTGGCGGCCGCTTCCTTGAAGCCTTCGTGGGCATCGGCCGGGATCTCGCCGACGTTCTGGCCGTTGCGGCGGATCTGCTCGACCTGCTGGGCCAGCATGGCGCGGGCTTCGTTCTCGACCAGGCGCGGCGGCATTTCCACCGACGAATAGGCGGCGATCAGCTGCTCGCCCACTTCGCGGCGCAGGCGGTTCATCAGGGCACCCTTCAGCTCGCGCTCCAGGTTGGCGCGGATGTCGCTGCGGAACTGCTCGACGTCGCCGCCCTTCACGCCGAAGCTCTTGATGAAGGCTTCGTCGACCGCCGGCACGACCGGCTCGGACACTTCGGCAACCTTGACGGTCACCTGCACGGTCTTGCCGGCCAGCACCGGCACGCGCCAGTCAGCCGGGAACTCGACGTCCAGGGTCTTTTCTTCGCCCTTGGCCAGGCCGACCAGGCCCTTTTCGATGGTGTCGAACATCATGCCCTGGCCGAGCACGATCGAACCCTTCTCGGTGCCCTCGGCCGGCAGGCGCTCTTCGCCGGCCTGCGACCAGGTTTCCACCGCGACCAGGTCACCGTCCTGCGCGCCACGGCTGACCGGGGCCCAGGTACGACGCTGGTTCTGCAGGTTCTCGATCATCTGGTCGATGTCGGCGTCGGTGATCTCGGCGCTGTGGCGCACGACGGTCAGCTTGCTGACGTCGATATCGCCGAAGTCCGGCACCACTTCCACGGTGGCCACGAAGGAGAATTCACCCTCGTCGCCCTTGTCGATGCGCGGGCTGCCGACGATGCGCAGGTCGTGCTCACGCACGGCGGCATCGAAGGTTTCGCGCAGCAGGCCGTCCAGCGCCTCGCCACGGACCTGCGCGCCGAAGCGCTGCTCGATCACCTTGGCCGGCACCTTGCCCGGACGGAAACCCTTGATGCGGGTGGTACGGGCGATTTCGCCCAGGCGGCCGACGATGTGGCTCTGCAGACGCTCTTCCGGCAGCGAGAAGCTCAGGCGGCGTTCCAGGTTGCCGGTGGATTCGATCGAAGCTTGCATGTTGACTCCTGCCACCGGTGGCCCACGCCCCCGGCTCGATGATTGGGATGAAACGGTTGTAAGGACACGACGTCTGGGACGCGCCTGCTTGCCGCAGCCCTTTAGTTTCGCCCAATTCGGCCTGCACTGCCAGCGCGTGCCGGTCAAGGGGGCGCAGATGGCCCAATCAGGGCGGGGACAGGCCGGCACTGGTGCGAAAGGGGGGACTCGAACCCCCACGCCTTGCGGCACTGGAACCTAAATCCAGGGCGTCTACCAATTCCGCCACTTTCGCGTGGCCGGCTCAGGCGTTCATTGTCGCAGGCGGGGGCAGGAAGCGGAAGGCCTGCACAAAACTGAATCTGCCGCGATGGCCGCGCCCCCTGCATCGCTGCCGCCCCGGCGGGCGCACCGCCCGCCAGGACGACTGCGGCTTACTGCTGCGGTACAGCGCGGGCCGGTGCCATGCCGGCATGTTCGGCGGGCGCCTCCCCCTTGCGGATCTCCACGCCCCCGTCGTCGGTACGGCGCAGGGCCACCGACTCCGGCATGGCCTTGCGCACATCCACCGAACCGTCCGCATTGCGCTGCACATCCACCGCGTCAGGCAGGACCTCCGCTTCCGCAGGCTGAGCCGGCTGCATCTGCATGGCGTCACCCACCGGGCGCGCCGGAGTGCTCTCCGTGCCCGCATCGCGTTCAACGGTCTTCGCGGGATCATTGGCTGGTGCGCAGGCCGCCAGCGCCATCAACGCAAAGGGAACCCACAGCGTGCGGTGCAATCGATTGATATCAGCCATCAACATCTTCCTTCGTGCATGCGCCATCGGCGCGGAAGATCCATTGGGTGCGATACAGGACGCGATGCGGTGAGAAGCAGCGCACAGCATTGAAAACACTGATGACGCGTATGTCCCTGATTTCAGCATCGCTTCAGTAGATTCACGCCATGCGCCGTTTCAGTAGATCCACGCCATGCGTGGATGAAGCCCAACCCGGCGTGCAGGCAAGAAAAAAGCCACTTGGCGAACCAAGTGGGAAGCTGCCGCGCATTCGCGCCGCAGCCCCACGCTTTGCGCGGCAAACCGCGGGCCCCACTTCATCAGCCCCCACATCCCCGCGGCTTTGCCGCGCCCCCTTGACTCAAGGGGGCTCCACACCAGCCAGCGCACAGACATCCGCACGCCCAACCCGGCGTGCAGGCAAGAAAAAAGCCACTTGGCGAACCAAGTGGCTTTCGTCTGGTGGGCTGTCAAGGATTCGAACCTTGGACCTATTGATTAAGAGTCAACTGCTCTACCAACTGAGCTAACAGCCCGAAATCGGGGCGCGAATTATGACCCGATCCGCTCGGTGGGTGCAAGCACTTTTTTCAACATCGTTGAAACCAGCACTGCGGTCCCGCTGCATTGCAGATCCACGGCCAAGCGGGGCTCTGCAACCCGTGATCCATCGAAACGATGGGAGTCACACTTATAAGAAAAAAGCCACCTGGGATACCAGGTGGCTTCTGTCTTGGTGGGCCGTCAAGGATTCGAACCTTGGACCTATTGATTAAGAGTCAACTGCTCTACCAACTGAGCTAACGGCCCGTAAAACTCAGACGCACATTGTAGCGTGCTTTCTGTTTATTGCAATACCGTTTCGGCTGCGCCGATGCGGTTCAATCAGTGGGGTGGCTGAGGGGATTCGAACCCCCGACCACCGGAATCACAATCCGGTACTCTAACCAACTGAGCTACAGCCACCACTGAAACTTTCGCTCCACCGCCGATGAGGCTGACGCTGGACCTTGATGCTTTGCTAGCGGGTGGAACCAGAAGTCCGTCCCCCGAAGCGAGTCCGGCATTTTCCGGGAGTCGCGAAGGAATTGCAAGCACTTCTTCACATTGATGTGCAGGGGCCGGAACAGGAGATCAATGCTGCTCCGCCGAGGTCACGCGCGCGATGTCCGCATGCCCATCCAGGAATGACAGCGTGGCCTCCCCTTTCGGCGTGACCTGCAGCTGCAGGCGTGGCTGGCCAGCTCCGTCGAGCAACTGAAGCATCACGTTGCGCGACTGCGTCCTGCCAAGAAGCACTCGACGGGTAATCGCTTGCACACCCTGCGCGTGCAAGCGCTCATCGTCGGCCCAGAACATCGGTCGCAACTGTCCATCGGCGACATCGTTTCGATCACATCGAACGACGTGTTGCGTTCGGCCGTCACCCCCATCAGCAGGCCAGCAAACGCCCGCAAGGCGACAGCACCGCGGCAGAAGGTAAGCCGCCGTTGGCGCCTGCGCCGCCGATGTACTTCGACCAGCACCTGCTTCACCTCACCCACGCCGTTCGAATCTGCATCCATCCCGAGCTAGAGAAGGCGCGTGCCGCACGCACCGGATGTCAGGCGCTGGCGAACAGCCCGCCCGTCGTCGGGCACGCCCCGAGAGCATGAACGCATAGTGAACAAATCGTGAATGAATCTCAAATAGGGATGGGGGAGATCCATTCATACAACGTTAGCTGCAGGACATGGAACGCAGGGCGCGCGTTTGCAACCATGCCGATTCCTGCAATGAAGGTGAGATCAATAGATGAGCAAGCGGCTAATCGGATTCGTCGCGCTGGCAGCCGTGCTGGCAGTGGCAGCCGTTGCAATGTCCGGCTACCGGCAGCAGGCAACTGCGGATGCCACGGCAGAGGAATCCGGGAAGAGTGGCAGCCTCGATGAACGGCCTGACCAGGGAAGGCAGCTTCCGGCGTCAGGTGCGGCGGCCGCGCAAAGGCTTGAGCGGGACAACAAGATCCCGCCGGGCTCGTACAAGGCCGTGGGCCCCAAGGCCTACGAAATCGTAAGAGGCAATGAGTTCCGGCCTCCCGGTGACGCGCTTGCCCACGTCAAGCAACTGATGCTGCGCTCCGAATCCGGAGATGCCACGGCAACCTACGAAATCTATCGAACCATCGAGCAATGCCAGACCTTCATCTCGGATCGCGCTGACAAGCTGGCGGATTCGGCCACCACGGTCGGGGCCGGCAACTGGTTCCTGGAGCGGTCGGAACGAATCCTCAAAGAGTGTGAGTCGCTGGCTCTGGATCAGGACATCTATCACGCCGATTGGCTTTCGAAGGCCGCCGCCATGGGCTCGCAGGAAGCGATGCGCGCCTACTCGCGATCGCCGGAGAAAGTCATCGGTTCGCTTGATGACGCAATCCGTGATCCCGCGGCGCTCGAGGCGTGGAAGGACACCGCCACCGGATATCTGCGCGAACTGGAATCACAAGGGAACGTCAATGTCATCAGCGACATGGCGATGGCCTACACCTATGGCGGCATCGTTCCTGCGGATCCCGTTGCGGCCCTGGCGTACACCCGCGTCCTCAACCGGCTGGACCCACGTTTTGCCACCACCAATGACATTGCCAACCATGAGAAAAACCTGAGCAGCCAAGAGAAAGAGAAAGCCCGCATTTCATCGAACGAAATCTTCAAGAACTGTTGCATCCCACGATAAGGACCTATTGTGAAAGCTAGACTGATTGGGATTATCCCTTCGCTTGGTAGAAACTCCATTCCCGCCATTGCAGGCGTGCTGCTGTTCATGGCGGCCGGGAGCCTTCAAGCGAAAAAGCTTCCTGGCGTCATCAACTGCACCGCCGGATGCACGCTGACAACCCCGTATCCCGATCCGGTGACCAACCAGCAGCTTTCCCAAGAGGTCCAGAAGCTCAATGACGGCCGGACCACGGTCTGGACTGCCCAGACGCGCGTCCAGACCGGCGATGTCCTGACCGTCTGTAACGGTATTTCCTGCGTCAACTACACGTGGCGAGGTGCAGGTTTCGACTCCGGCGAAGTGATTTCGACCGTCCTCCCGCCCAACTCCCGCGGCGGTGGTGGTGGCGGCGGCGGTGGCGGCGGTGGTGGCGGCGGCAGCGGCCCGATCAGCGGCGGCTGCCACGGCAACTGCGGCGGTGGCGGCAAGGTGCGAGTGGGCGAACTGGAACAGATGTGATCCATCCGGGGTGCACTCGACCAGAGTGCATCCATCGCGACATTGAAAAAGGCCAGCGCATAGCGCTGGCCTTTTTTCTTTGCCGGGTGCATTGCCCCATCCCAGGCGGCGCTGCTCAAGCACCTGCGGAGTGAGCCGATCGACGTCAGACGCCGGTCAACCGCAACCGGAATGACATCACGTCGTGCGACTGCACCCCATACAAAGGGCATCTTTCATCGGAAAAGAGGAAGGTGGAATGCTCGCCACCCAGGGTCGTGCAGCCATCGAATGGGAACCAATGTTCACGGATGTGAGCACTTAAACCATTGATTCCAATGGCGCGCCCGACAGGAATCGAACCTGTAACCGCCGGCTTAGAAGGCCGGTGCTCTATCCAGTTGAGCTACGGGCGCCCGAACCGGAACGGTGTCCAATCCGACGTGATGTGGGATTGGTCGGGGTAGAGGGATTCGAACCCCCGACATCCTGCTCCCAAAGCAGGCGCGCTACCAGACTGCGCTATACCCCGGTCTTGCAATCCCCTCGGGCCATGCCCGGGGAGCTGGTCATTGTCGCCAAGCGCATTGGGAACTGTCAACGCAGGATGCGTAGATCCGGCGCCTGCCACAACGCCGAAAGCAGTCATCGGCTATGCTCACGCCCATCGGCCGGATGGCCGTCCTGACCCTCATTCGCACGGAGAACGCGTATGCGCAGCGGCAACCCGGCTCTTTCCGAGTCCACCTTCCTCGACCTCGCCAGTGGCTCGGTGGTGACCAGCCCCGACCAGGCCATGACCCTCAACGGTACCGTCAACAAGACCGGCTTCCTGCTGCTGTTGACCGTGCTGACCGCCGCCTTCGCCTGGAACCAGACCATCGATGACTACGGCCAGGTAATGGCCGGAGCCAAGCTGTATGCCATGGGCGGCGCCATCGGCGGCCTCGTGCTGGCGCTCATCACCGTCTTCAAGAAGGAATGGTCGCCGGTCACCGCACCGATGTATGCGCTGGTGGAAGGCCTGTTCCTGGGCGCCATCTCGGCCGTGTTCAACGCCAAGTTCCCGGGCATCGTGTTCCAGGCGGTGCTGCTGACCTTTGGCACCCTGTTCGCGCTGCTGTTCGCGTACCGCAGCGGCCTGATCAAGGCCACCGAGAACTTCAAGATGGGCGTGGTCGCCGCCACTGGCGGCATCGCCCTGCTCTACCTCGCGTCATTCGTGCTGGGCTTCTTCAACATCGACGTGCCGGTGATCCACGACTCCAGCTGGCTGGGCATTGCTTTCAGCCTGTTCGTGGTGGTCGTGGCCGCGCTGAATCTGGTGCTGGATTTCGACTTCATCGAAACCGGTGTCGCCCAGCGTGCACCGAAGTACATGGAGTGGTATGGCGCATTCGGCCTGATGGTGACCCTGGTCTGGCTGTATGTTGAATTCCTGCGCCTGCTGTCGAAGATCCAGCAGCGCTGAGCCGAAACATGCCGTAGACGACAAAGGGCGCCCTTCGTGGCGCCCTTTTTCGTTCTTCCCTCAGCGCGCCAGCAGTACCGGCAGCGACGACGCCAGCAACGCGATGCCTGACGCGGTCAGCAGGCCCAGCACGACCTGCCGGAAGCGTGCCTCGCTGATGCCGATGTAGACCCGCGCGCCCAGCAGGGTCGGCACCAGCATGGCCGGTGCCACGATGGCGAAGTACAGCAACATCTGCCGGCTCACCAGGCCGCTGCCGACATAGGTGGCCATGGTCACCGCCAGCATCGCCAGGTTGAAGTTCTGGATGACCGCGCGCTGCTCGTCCTTGCCGAAGCCTCGCAGGGTGCTCCACAACGTCGGCACCGGCCCGGCAAAGCCGCCGATGCCACTGAGCACGCCACCGGCCATGCCAGCAATCGCATCACCGATACGGCCGCCGACGCGGACCGGAGGCAACGAGCGCGCCATCAGCATCACCGGGCACCACAGCGCCAGGAAGCCACCCAGCAGCGCCTTGAACCAGTCCATGTCCAGCCGTGGCAGCACCGTCACGCCCAGCGGAATGCCGGCCAGCCCACCCAGCACGAACGGCAGCAGCAGGCGCAGGTTGAAACCGCGGCGCACGGTGAACACTGCGACCAGCTGCCCGACCAGCGCACCAAACACCGAAAGCGTCGCCGCCAGCCGCGGCTCCAGTCCCCACGCCCAGAACGACATCGCCACCATGCCGAAGGCGAAGCCGGACAGGCCCTGCACGAATCCGGCGACGATCGCGCCCAGCGCGACCAGCAGATACACCGACTCCATCACCACCCCGGTTGCAGCCGCGCGACTACCCCGCCGCGCCCACCTGTGCAGCGTAGTGCGCCGCAAGGTGCTCGACCAGCGCACGCACCTTCGGCGCCAGCGCCCGCGCGTGCGGATACAGCGCGAAGTAGCGCCGCTGTCCGGCGTGCCAGGCGGGCAGCACACGGATCAGGCGGCCGGCACGCAGGTCCTCCTGCACGGTCAGCGCAGTGAACAGGCTGATGCCCATGCCAGCCAACGCAGCGGCATACAACGCTGGCGTCGCATCCACCCGCAGGCGCTGCCCCGCCTCGATGCTCGCGGCGGCACCGCGTGGCCCCTGCAGCTGCCAGGGCGACATCGCCGCTGTGGGACTGAAACCCAGCAGCGTGTGCTGTGCGAGGTCCGAAACCTGCCGGGGCAGACCGTGCCGCGCCAGATAGGCCGGTGCGGCGACCAGGATGCGTGGGCAGCTGGCCAGCTCGCGCGCAACCAGCTGGCTGTCCGGCAAGGAAGGCGCGATGCGCAGCGCCAGGTCGAAGCCGCCCCCGACCACATCAACCAGCTGGTCGTCGGCGGAAAGATCCAGCGTGACCTGTGGGTAGCGCTGCAGGAACGACGGCAACCAATGCGGCAGTTCCTGGCTGGCGACCACCTGCGGCACGCTGATCCGCACGGTGCCGCTGGGCTGTGCCTGCCCTGCGCGTGCGCGGTCATCCGCCTCCTGCAGGCGATCCAGCAGCGCTGCCGCCTCGCGGTAGTAGTCGCGACCGGCTTCCGTCAGTGACAGCCGGCGGCTGTTGCGATCGAGCAGTCGAACCTCTAGATGTTCTTCCAGCTGCCGCAGTTGCCGTGACATCGCCGAATGGGTGGTACCCAGTCGTTCGGCGGCGGCGGTGAAACTGCCTGCATCGACGATGGCGCGCAGCGCACGCAGGGCGGCGAAATGGTCCATCGGCGGGCAGCTCCAGGTGGCGGGGCCCGCGGCGTGCGGGCCCCGTCAGCTTATCAAGCGCCGTCGCCGGCCTTGCGCACCGGCAGTGCCAGGATCGCGTCAGTCGCCATGACATCGCCAAAGGTGTCCTCAATCTGCGCCAGCGAGGCGTCATGCAGCGCGCGATGACCGATGCGCTGGCCTCCGGCAAGATCCAGATCACGGCTGGCAGTTGCATCGGACGACACGATGACGCGGTAGCCACGCGGTGCCGCTGCGGCATCGCGGGCGGCACCTGCCACGCAGGCATGGGTCTGCAGGCCGGTGACGATCAGGGTGTCGATGCCGGCATCCTTCAGCACCTGGTCGAGCACTGCGGCCGAGTCACCGGCGAACACGCTGACGTTGTCCTTCTGCACCACGGTCTCGCCCTTGCGCGGCTGCAGGTCGCGATGGAAGGCGGCATTGACGCTGCCCTGCGCGAACAGCGGCGCACCAGCCGGCAACACGTGCTGCACATGGATCACGCGGATGCCGTGGGCATCGGCGAACTCGACCACCCGCTTCGCCTGCCGCAGTGCGGCCACGCCATCGGGGATGACCATGCGGCCACCGGCGAAGCCCGGCACAGCGCTGCCGTCGAAGTATTCGTTCTGGAAGTCGATCACCAGCACGGCGGTCTTCGCCGCATCCAGCGAAGCCACAACGGGTGCGCCAGCCATGTGGCGGATGGTGGGATGGGCCGGTTCGGCAGCGGTGACGGGGGTAACGGTGGCCATGCCGATCAGGCTGGCCAGACCAAAGGCGGTGAGGTTCATGTTCAAGCTCCTGTGCGGTGAAAAGTGGGCACATGATGCGGAGCGGATGGCGCACGAACCAGCCGTGTAGAAGCACATGATCTGTGCAAATTTCGCACAGAATGTCCTTGTAGCGTCGAGCCATGCTCGACTACGCAGGAGCAGTCGAGCATGGCTCGACTCTACTGGGCCAGCTTGACTCCCTTGCGTCGCACGCTCATCGCGTGGGGACGACCCAGCACCACTTCGGCGGTATTGCTGCCCGCGCGCACGGCACGTGCAAGGCCCGCCGGATACTTCACTGGGACGCCGGCCAGGGTCTGCACATGCTGGGCCGGAGAGATCCTGCTCCTGATCACGAACTCGGCACAGCTGCCTTCGAGCAGATACACAGGCGATCCTGCCGGAAATTCGATCAACCGCAGGATGCGCGCCTCGCCCTCCTGCATGCTGCGGAGGGGCGCCCCCTGCGTCCGCAGGCGGCGCAGCGCGCGCTGGGCGCGGGACCACGGCCAGTAGAAGATGGCGTAGATGGCCACGCCGACAGCATAGACGGCAACGGCCGCCACTACCCACACGGCCGCCTCAGGCATCTGAAAAAATCCTGTCGGTGAAAAACCGCAGTTGAAAACGCAGACGGGCCGTACAAGGACGGCCCGTCTTCAACGCATGCAGGCCCGGACTGGGCATCGCCGAGACGATCTCCAGCCGGAACGACCGCCGCTTACAGGCGGCTGGCGATGGCCTGGGCAAAGCTCATGGTGGTGCCGGTGCCGCCCAGGTCGCCGGTCAGCGAATCCTTGGCTTCCATGGTCGCCACGATGGCCTTGCGCAGGCGCTCGGCATTTTCCGGCTGGCCGACATGGTCCAGCATCTGCGCCGCTGCCAGCAGCAGCGCGCACGGATTGGCCTTGCCCTGGCCAGCGATGTCCGGCGCGGTGCCGTGCACGGCTTCGAAGATCGCCGCGTCCTTGCCGATGTTGGCACCCGGGGCCAGGCCCAGGCCGCCGACGAGGCCGGCGCACAGGTCGGAGATGATGTCGCCGAACAGGTTGGTGGTGACGATCACGTCGAACTGTTCCGGACGCATCACCAGCTGCATGCAGCAGTTGTCGACGATCATTTCCTGGAATTCGATGTCCGGGTACTGCGCAGCCACTTCACGGGCGACATTCAGGAACAGGCCCGAGGTCGACTTGATGATGTTGGCCTTGTGTACGGCGGTGACCTTCTTGCGGCCGGTGCTCTTGGCCAGCTCGAAGGCGTAGCGCACGATGCGCTCGGAGCCCTTGCGGGTGATGCGGGTGCCGGAGAAGGCGGTCTCGCCGTCGGCCGACACTTCCTGGCCTTCGGCCAGGTAGGCGCCTTCGGTGTTCTCACGCACGGTGATCAGGTCGACGTTGTCGAAACGCGACTTGGTGTTCGGGAAGGTGTGGGCCGGACGCACATTGGCGTACAGGTCGAAGTGACGGCGCAGGCTGACGTTGATCGAGGTGAAGCCACCACCGACCGGGGTGGTCAGCGGGCTCTTCAGCGCGACCTTGTTGCGCGCGATCGATTCCAGGGTCACCGCCGGCATCAGGTCGCCGTGCTTTTCCAGGGCCACCAGGCCGGCGTCGGCGTCTTCGTACTCCAGGCCAGTCTTGAGCTGGTCGAGCACGAACAGGGTGGCGTCCATGATTTCCGGGCCAATGCCGTCGCCGCGGATGACCGTAATTTTCTGCGTCATTGATCGATGTTCCGAACAGGGGGAAAAACGCCGTCCGGACGTGCCCGGAAACGCCGGCGCAAAGGAAGTTTCACCGGCAATTATGCCTGAGCCGGGGCCGAGGTCCCAAATAGACCATGGTCCCAGTGCCCGGCTCAGGCAGAATTGCCCGCGCATCCCACCTTATCCCCGCGCCTGTCGGCGCGCCCCCTTGAGCAAACCGCTCTGCGGTTTGCCCGCGCATTCCACCTTATCCCCCCGCCTACCGGCGCGCCCCCTTGAACAACAAGGGGGCTCCTGGGCTGTTGGATCGCGGGAACGGCCCCTGCGTACCAGGTAGCGCCGGGCCACGCCCGGCGGCCGTTCGTTCAGGTGTCCGCCGGGCATGGCCCGGCGCTACCTCAGTGCGCGTGCGCTTCCGGGGCGGCGGCGCCGCCTTCGAGCTGGTCGAGGAAGTCGACCGCGCGGCGCAGGTGCGGGATCACGATGGAACCGCCCACCAGCAGGCCGACCGAGAAGGTCTCGAAGAACTCTTCTCGGGTCACCCCGGCGTCCTTGCACTGGGCGACGTGATAGCTGATGCAGTCGTCGCAGCGCAGCACCATCGAGGCCACCAGGCCCAGCAGTTCCTTGGTCTTCACATCCAGCGCGCCGGCCTGGTAGGTCTGCGTGTCCAGCGCGAAGAAGCGGCGCACCACCTGGTTCGGCTCGCCCAGGATCCGCTCGTTCATGCGCTTGCGGAAGTCGGTGAACTCGGCGATGCGGTCCTTGCTGCCGTCGTCGGCCGCGCTCATGCCTGGCCCTGCCCGGCCAGCAGCGGCTCGAGCTTGCCTTCACGGTGCAGGGCCATCATGTCGTCGTAGCCGCCCACGTGGACGTCGCCGACGAAGATCTGCGGCACGCTGGTACGGCGGGTCAGTGCCATCATCTTCTCGCGCTCGACCGGGTCCAGGTCGATGCGGACCTCGGTCCACTGCTGGCCCTTGCTCTTCAGGAAGTTCTTGGCGGCCACGCAGTACGGGCAGACGGCGGTGGAATAGATGGTGATGGCGGGGGCACCGCCGGCGGTCTGGGCTGTCACGGGAAACTCCACGATGGATCGACGGTCTACATATGGTACCGGTGCGCTGGAATTTCCACGCCACGGCCGCAACACTGTGGATTAACGAATGGTTGCCCCCCACCCTGCCACGCTTGGCGCGCCCTGCCCGAGGACCCACTGCTTGCGAGCCCTGCTGCTGACTACCGCCGTCACCCTGGCCCTGGCCATGCCGCTCGCCCAGGCCCAGGAGAAGCTGCCCGACATCGGCTCCTCGGCCGGCGAGCTGCTGACCCCGGCCCGCCAGGCCGAGTACGGCGCGATGATGCTGCGCGAGCTGCGCAACTACGGCTACCTGCTGGATGACCCGCTGGTCAACGACTGGCTGCAGACCATGGGTACCCGGCTCGGCTCCAACAGCGACCAGCCTCGCCAGCCGTACACCTTCTTCGTGATGAAGGACCGCCAGATCAACGCCTTCGCCACGCTGGGCGGCTACATCGGGGTCAATGCCGGCCTGGTGCTGACCGCCGAGCGCGAAGACGAGGTGGCTGCGGTGCTGTCGCACGAAATCGCGCACGTCACCCAGCAGCACGTGCTGCGCGGGGTCGAGCGTGCCCAGCGCGACCAGATCCCGATCCTGCTCGGCATGCTGGCGGCGGTGGTGGCCGCACAGGCCAGCAACAGCACGTCGTCCGGCAACGCGACGATGGCCGCGATCAGCTCGGGCATGGGCCTGATGCAGCAGCGCCAGATCAACTACACCCGGTCCAACGAGTCCGAGGCCGATCGCCTCGGCATCCGTACCCTGTCGCGCAGCGGTTACGACGTGGACGCCATGGCCGGCTTCTTCGAGCGGATGGCATCGGCGATGCGCGGCAACGAGGGTGGCTACAGCGTGCCCGAGTTCCTGCGCACCCATCCGGTCAACATCACCCGCATCAGCGAGGCGAAGGCCCGCGCCGACCAGATGAAGAAGGACACGGTGCTGCTGACCACCAGCACCCCCAGCGGCGAGCGCAGGGAGCGCGTGGACCCGGCCGATCCCAGCCTGGCCGAACCCCTGTTGCGCGGAACCAACCCGCTGCTGCCCAGCAGCGTGCTGCGCATCCCGATGGGCCAGCTCAGCCGCGGCGCCAGTGGCGACTTCGACTGGGCCCGCGAGCGCCTGCGCGTGCTCAGCGCGGATTCCACCCCCGAGCTGGAACGCGAGTATGCCGATCTGGCCAAGCGTCAGAAGGACGGCCTCAACGATGCCCAGCGCTATGGCCAGGCGCTGGCGGTGATGCGCAGCGGTCGCGCCGGCGCCACCCAGGCCCGGCAGACCCTGGCAGGCCTGCTGCAGACCCGCCCGGACAACCTGTGGCTGGCTCTGGGGCTGGGCGAGGCCGAATCGCGTGCAGGCCAGACCGCCCAGGCCAACAGCCGCTTCGAGCAGTTGCTGCGTCAGCACCCCAACAGCCGTCCGGTGGCGCTGACCTATGCCGAGATCCTGAACGAACAGGGCAGCCGCGAGGCGGGCCAGCGCGCGCAGGCCATGCTGCGGCCCCTGCTGTCGCAAAGCGGTAACGATCCGGTCTTCCAGCAGCGGTACGCCCGCGCCAGCGAGTTGGCCGGCGACAGCGTGCGTGCCAGCGAGGCCTACGCCGAGACAGCCTTCCTCAGCGGCCGGCCGGAACAGTCGCTGATGCAGCTGCAGGCGCTCAAGCGCAATCCGGCGCTGGACTACGTAGGCCGGGCACGGGTGGATGCGCGCATCGAGGCGATCACCCCCACCGTGCTGGAGCTGCGCCGGCAGGGCGTGCAGGACCCGGACCTGGACCGCCGCTGAGCGCTGCATGACCGGCCGATGGCAATCCCGAACGGTTCCGGTCAGGTAGTCACAAACATGTCATCAAACCGTAGTCTACTGGCACCACTCCAGTAACCGAGCCCTACGGTGTCCTCGTGCAGAAACGCATCCTGATCGTCGATGACGAGCCCGCGATCCGTGAAATGGTCGCCTTCGCCCTGCGCAAGGGCGATTACGAACCGGTCCACGCCGGCGACGCCCGTGAGGCCCAGACCGCCATCGCCGACCGCGTCCCCGACCTGATCCTGCTGGACTGGATGCTGCCCGGCACCAGCGGCCTGGACCTGGCCCGGCGCTGGCGCAAGGAAACCCTGACCCGCGAAGTGCCGATCATCATGCTGACCGCCCGCGGCGAAGAAAACGACCGCGTGGGTGGCCTTGAAGCCGGCGTCGACGACTATGTGGTCAAGCCGTTCTCGGCGCGCGAACTGCTGGCCCGCATCCGTGCGGTGATGCGCCGCGCCCGCGAGGACGACGAGGACGGCAGTGTGGCGGTCGGCCCGATCCGCATCGACGGCGCCGCCCATCGCGTGTTCGCCAACGACCAGCCGGTGCCGATCGGCCCGACCGAATACCGCCTGCTGCACTTCTTCATGACCCACCCGGAGCGCGTCTATACCCGCGCCCAGCTGCTGGACCATGTGTGGGGCGGCAGCGTGTACGTGGAGGAGCGCACCATCGACGTGCACATCCGCCGCCTGCGCAAGACGCTGGAACCGTTCAATGCCGAAAACATGGTGCAGACCGTGCGCGGCGCCGGCTACCGCTTCTCCACTGCTACCTGAGCCTCGTCGTGCCGGCGCCACGCACCTGCGGGTGCCGGCGCCGGCAACTCTGCTATAACCCTCGGTTCACCCCAGTGAACCGCCGCACCTCAACGACGAGATCGCAATGCCCCGCCACATCCGCTCTGCCTGGTTGAAGACCCTGGCCACCGTTGCCGCGGTACTGCTGTTCGCCGGACTGGTGGGGTGGTTCACGGGCCATCTGTGGTTGTGCATCGCGTTGGGCGCGCTGGCCACGCTGGCATGGCATTACTGGCGCCTGCGCAGCGTGCTGCGGCGCCTGACCGCGCGCCAGCGCTGGGATACCGCCGAAGAAGGCACCGGCGTCTGGAACGAGCTGGACCGCCTGCTGTACCGCAACCAGGTGGAAATGCGCGTGCGCAAGCGCCGCCTGCTGGACATGCTGCGCAGCTATCGCGCTGCGGCCGCCGCATTGCCCGATGCGGTGGTGGTGCTGGACCGCAACAGCCAGCGCGTGCAGTGGTTCAACGAAGCGGCCACCGCCCTGCTCGGCCTGCATCACCCCGGCGACCTCGGCGAAGCCCTGGTCGAACGCCTGCAGCCGATGCCGCTGGCGCACTGGCTGGCCGGCGGCCGCAATGCCGAGCCGATCCTCGACGTGCCTTCGCCGGTCGATCCGGCGATCCGCCTGAACCTGCGCCTGATTCCCTATTCGTCGGATTACTGGCTGCTGATCGCCCGCGACGTCAGCAAGCTGCTGCGCCTGGAACAGGTGCGCCGCGATTTCGTGGCCAACGTTTCACACGAACTGCGCACGCCGCTCACCGTGGTGCACGGCTATCTGGACATGATGGACCCGGAGGATTTCCCGGGAACCGGACCGATGCTGGAAGAAATGCGCAAGCAGAGCCAGCGCATGGCCCAGCTGGTGGAAGACCTGCTGACCCTGTCGCGCCTCGAATCGCAGGAACACAGCGAGGAAGAGACCGTGGCCATGCAGCCGATGCTGGCGACGCTGCGCCGCGAAGCCGAAGCGCACAGCCAGGGCCGCCACCAGATCAGCATCGACGACCTGGCCGGCGTTGACCTGCAGGGCTCGACCAAGGAACTGCACAGCGCCTTCTCCAACCTGGTCACCAATGCGGTGCGCTATACGCCGGCCGGTGGCCGCATCGCCGTGGAGTTCCGCCGCGAAGGCGACGGTGCCGTGCTGGCGGTGCGCGATTCCGGCTATGGCATCCCGGCCTCCCACCTGCCGCGCCTGACCGAACGTTTTTACCGTGTCTCCAGCAGCCGCTCCCGCGAAAGCGGCGGTACCGGCTTGGGCCTGTCCATCGTCAAGCACATCCTCGGCCTGCACCACGCACGGCTGGAGATTGAAAGCGAGGTCGGCAAGGGCTCGGTGTTCTCCTGCCATTTCGATGCCGACCACGTGCGCCCGCGCGAGTCCGCCCCCCTGACCTCCATCGAAGAATGACGCCATGAGCAGCCTCGGATCCCTCCCCCTCCCCGTGAGCCCGGACAACGATCCGTTGCGCGACCCGGCGCTGTACATCAACCGCGAGCTGTCGCAGCTGGATTTCAACTTCCGCGTGCTGGCCCAGGCGATGGACCCGCAGGTGCCGCTGCTGGAGCGCCTGCGCTTCATGTGCATCTCCTGCACCAACCTCGACGAGTTCTTCGAGATCCGCGCCGCTGCCGTACGCCACGCGCAGGAATTCGGCCTGCCGCCGGCGCCGGACGGGATGAGCCCGCAGGCCATCCTCAACGCCATCCATGACCGCGCCGCGGAACTGGTGGACCAGCAGTACCGCTGCTGGAACGAGACGCTGCGCCCGGCGCTGATGGAGGCCGGCATCGGCGTGCTCGGCCGCCATTCCTGGACCGATCGCCAGAAGCGCTGGCTGCGTGCGTACTTCCGCAACGAGATCATGCCGGTGCTGTCGCCGCTGGGCCTGGACCCGGTGCACCCGTTCCCGAAGATCCTCAACAAGTCGCTGAACATCGTGGTGGTGCTGAAGGGCACCGACGCGTTCGGCCGCGCCGGCCACCTGGCCATCGTGCGTGCGCCGCGCTCGCTGCCGCGCATCATCCAGCTGCCGGAAAAACTCGGCGGTCCGCAGAACTTCGTGTTCCTGTCCTCGGTGCTGTCCACGTTCGTCGATGAACTGTTCCCGGGCATGGAAGTCCAGGGTGCCTACCAGTTCCGCGTTACCCGCAACTCCGAGCTGGTGGTGGACGAGGAGGAAGTGGAGAACCTGGCGCTGGCACTGCGCGACGAACTGGTCGACCGCGGCTACCGGCCGGCAGTGCGCCTGGAAATCGCGCAGGACATGCCGCGCGACATCGTGCGCACCCTGCTGCAGAACTTCGGCCTGACCGAGAACGCGGTGTACCGCATCGACGGCCCGGTCAACCTCAACCGCATCATCCAGCTGTACGACCTGATCGCACAGCCAGACCTGAAGTACCCGCCGATGACCCCGCGCACGCTGCGCGACAGCGACGGCATCTTCGAGACAGTGGCGCGCCACGACCTGCTGCTGCATCACCCGTTCGATGCCTTCACCGCCGTGCTGGACCTGATCCGGCAGGCGGCGGTCGATCCCAACGTGCTGGCGATCAAGCAGACCCTGTACCGCACCGGCAAGGATTCGCTGATTGTCGATGCACTGATCCAGGCCGCACGCAACGGCAAGGACGTGACCGTGGTGGTCGAACTGCGCGCCCGCTTCGACGAGGAAGCCAACCTCGGCCTGGCTGATCGCCTGCAGGAGGCCGGCGTGCAGGTGGTGTATGGCGTGGTCGGCTACAAGACCCACGCCAAGATGCTGCTGATCGTGCGCCGCGAGGGCCGCAAGCTGCGCCGTTACGTGCACCTGGGTACCGGCAACTATCACAGCGGTACCGCCCGTGCGTACACCGACATCAGCCTGATCACCGCCGATGCGGACATCGGCAACGATGTGCACCTGCTGTTCCAGCAGCTGTCCGGGCTGGCCTCGAAGATGAAGCTCAAGCGCCTGCTGCAGTCGCCCTTCACCCTGCACACCGGCATCCTCGGCCGCATCGAGCGCGAGACGCGCATCGCCGCCGCGGGTCGCCCGGCGCGGATCATCGCCAAGATGAACGCCCTGAACGAACCGCAGGTGGTGCGCGCGCTGTACGCCGCCTCGCAGGCCGGCGTGCAGATCGACCTGATCATCCGCGGCGCCTGCACCCTGCGCCCGGGTGTGCCGGGCATCTCGGACAACATCCGCGTGCGCTCGATCGTCGGCCGCTTCCTGGAGCACAGCCGCGTCTACTGGTTCGGCAACGACGGCGCACCGGAGATGTACTGCGCCAGCGCCGACTGGCTGGAACGCAACCTGCTGCGCCGGGTCGAGACCTGCTTCCCGATCCTCGATCCGGAGCTGGCCAAGCGGGTCTACCGCGAGGTCCTGCAGAACTACCTGGACGACAACCTCAATGCCTGGGAACTGGATGCCGACGGCATCTACCACAAGCGTGCGCCCGCCCACGACGAGGCACCGCATTCTGCGCAGATGGCACTGATGCAGGGTCTGTAACCCGGTGTGTCGACCAAGGTCGACACCTACCAGGAGCGGTAGGCACCGATTTGGGGCTGGATAGGATCAGTGCCGACCAACGGTCGGCACCCACCATCAGATCGCAGAAATCTGTCGAAGGCGGGGTGGGTCCGGTTGAGGGGGCGTGAGCCGCATGGATGCGGCGACCGAGCTTACATGGACGTACTTGCAGCGTCCCCCTCGACCGGACCTACCCCGCCATCCCACGGATAGCCCGCTGTTGCTATTGCTGTTGCTTCGGCAGGTGCAGGGCGCAGCCCAGCCGCACTCCCCTCTTCCAAAATGTGAAGGCCGCGCGGTGACGAGCACACCGCCCCTTCGGCTAACATTCGTCCATGCCGCACACCACCACGACTCCGCCCGCATTGCAGGATGGCGACCTGCTGGCCGCCATCGACCTTGGCTCCAATAGTTTCCACATGGTCATCGCGCGCTACACGCTCGGCCAGCTGCGGGTAATCGACCGCCTGCGCGAGACGGTGCGCATGGCCGACGGCCTGGATGGCAAAGGGGGACTCTCCTCCGCTGCCCGGCAGCGCGCGCTGGAATGCCTGGCCCGCTTCGGCCAGCGCATCCGCAATGTACCGCCGCACCGGGTGCGCGCACTGGCCACCAACACCGTGCGCCAGCTGCGTTCACCGCAGTCGTTCCTGGTTCCCGCCGAAACCGCGCTCGGGCACGCCATCGAAGTGGTCAGCGGCCGCGAAGAAGCGCGCTTGATCTACCTGGGCGTGGCCCATGCACAACCGCCCAAGCCCGGCCAGCGCCGGCTGGTCATCGACATCGGCGGCGGCTCCACCGAATTCATCATCGGCATGGGCATGCAGACCCTGGAGCGCGAAAGCCTGCAGGCCGGCTGCATTGCCAGCACCCGGCGTTTCTTCCCCGGCGGCAAGCTGAGCAAGAAGCGCTGGAAGGACGCGCTGGCCGAGATCGGTCGCGAGTTCCAGCCCTTCGCCAGCAAGTACCGCGCGCTGGGCTGGCAGGAAGCGCTGGGTTCTTCGGGCACGCACAAGGCGATCAGCGAGATCTGCGCGACGATGAAGCTGAGCAAGGGCGCGATTACCGCCGAGGCCCTGCCGCAACTGCGCGACGAACTGCTGAAGGCCAAGAAGATCGACGACATACAGTTGCCGGGACTGTCCAGCGACCGCCGCCCGATCATTGCCGGCGGCATCCTGGTGCTGGAGGCCGCCTTCCAGGCACTGGGCCTGCAGAAGCTGCTGGTCAGCAAGGCCGCGATGCGCGAAGGCATCCTCTACGACATCGTCGGCCGCGCTGGCGAGAACGACCTGCGCGATGAATCGGTGTCCGCGCTCAGCCAGCGCTACGGCATCGATACCGTGCAGGCCGACCGTGTGCAGGACACCGCGCTGTCACTGCTGGAACAGGTTCAGGAACGCTGGCGGCTCGATGCCGACGACGCGCGCATGCTCGGCTGGGCCGCGCGCCTGCACGAGCTGGGCCTGATGATCGCGCACAGCGGCTACCACGTGCATGGCAGCTACGTGCTGGAACACTCGGATATCGCCGGCTTCTCGCGGCAGGAACAGCAGATGCTGGCCGCGCTGGTGCGCAGCCATCGCCGCAGCGTGACCAAGACCGCCTTCGACGCCCTGCCCGAGCGCCTGCTGCTGACCGCTCGCCGGCTGGCCGCCCTGCTGCGCCTGGCGGTGCTGCTCAATCGTGCCCATGAGGACGATCCACTGCCGGCGTTGGAACTGACCGCCGACGACAACCGCCTGTCGTTGATCGTGCCGCAGGCCTTCATTGATGCCCGGCCACTGCTGCGCGCCGATCTGATCGGCGAGACCGACGGCATCGCCGGGCTGGGCATCCAGTTCCGGCCCTTCGTAGCCTGAGGCTCACGCCTTCCCGCGAGGGAAAGAAGGTCACACACCGTTACGGTTCGCGCATGCGCCCCCGGTTGACCTGCTGCGACGCAGCAGATCAAGTCGGGGGAGCGCATTCAGCGTTACAGCTAAGCGACTGCTTTTGTTGAGCTTTCGTGAAATCTGACGATGAAGCCTGGTACAAATCGACACGACCTCTTTACAGAGCATTAACCAACGAGACTACTATCGGGTCATCGGTCCGCTTGTGGGCGGCCGATTTCTTCGACGCCCCTTTTGGCGTCCCTGCACGACCTGAGAGAGAGAGAGCTCGTCATGACTTCACGTACCACCCCCCTGGGGCAGGCCATCCGCTACGCCCTGGCAACCACTGCGACGCTGGCCGCCCTGCCTGCGTTCGCCCAGAGTGGCAGCACCGCCGCGCCGACCACCCTGGATCGCATCGAGATCACTGGCTCGCGCATCCGCCAGGTGGACGTGGAGACCGCTCAGCCGGTCCTGGCACTGAGCCGGTTGGACATCGAGCGCCAGGGCTTCAGCTCGGTGGCCGACATCCTGCAGAACGTGACCGCCATGGGCAGCCCGGCGATCAGCCGTGCAAACGCACTGAGCTCGGGCGAAAACACCGGCGGCACCTACATCGACATGCGCAACCTGGGCGCGCAGCGCACCCTGGTGCTGGTCAACGGCAAGCGCCTGGGCATCAGCACCTCGGGCCTGCAGGACGTGTCCTCGCTGCCGGTGTCGGCGGTGGAGCGCATCGAAGTGCTGAAGGATGGCGCGTCGGCCATCTACGGTTCCGATGCGATGGCCGGCGTGGTCAACATCATCACCCGTTCCAACGTCAACGGTGTGACCGCCAACGTCTACCACGGCCAGTACAGCGAAGGTGACGGCGCGCGCGACCGCTTCGACGTGGTGGGTGGCTGGAGCAATGACCGCGTGTCGCTGACCCTGGCACTGGAGCACTCCGAAGAAAAGAGCGTCTGGGCCAAGGACCGCTGGTTCAGCAAGTACGGCGTGAGCGACCGCCACCCGAACGATGCCTCCAACTGGACCACGCTGAGCCAGTGGGGCCAGGTCACCGGCCTGAAGGGCGGCCCGGGCTGCACCAACACCAAGGACGGCTGCGGCTACTCGCTCAACCGTGGTGCTGACCCGACCAACCCGGCCAACTACCACCTGACCGATGCGACCCCGTTCACCGGCGACGTCAGCAACGCCAACGAACAGATGCACGTCATGTATCCGCTCAAGCGTGATTCGGTGTACTTCGACGGTCGCTTCAAGATCACCGACCAGGTCAACCTGCGCACCGAATTCGGCTACAACAAGCGTTCGGCCGAGCGCCAGATTGCAGGCTACCCCCTGCAGTCCAGCTCGGTGTCCATCTCGGGCGACCCGACCGCCACCGGCCTGATGTCCAAGGACAGCTACTTCAATCCGTTCGGCAACCAGCACGGCTATGCCAAGCCAACCGACGTGGCCTGGAACCGCCGCACCTGGGAAATCCCGCGTGTGAGCACCAGCGAACTGAAGACCTACCGTGCGGTAGTGTCGCTGGATGGCAGCTTCGAGATCGGCCAGCGCTACTTCGACTGGGACGTGGGCTACCAGTACAACCGCAACGAGCTGACCGCTACCGCCACCGGCAACCTGCACAAGAAGCGCGTGCGCGATGCTGTGGGTCCGTCGTTCCTGGATCCGGCCACCGGCAAGGTGATGTGTGGCCGTCCGGGCGCGGTGATCAGCGGCTGCACGCCGTGGAACCCGCTGGTGCCCTACGGCAAGAACGATCCGAACGGGCTGACCGGCAATGAAGAACTGATGGCCTGGCTGTTCCCGGCGGAACGCACCACCGGCCGCACCACCACCAAGAACGCGTTCGCCAACCTGTCCGGCAGCATCATGACCCTGCCGGCCGGCGACCTGGGCTTCGCTTTCGGCGTGGAAAGCCGCAAGGAAGATGGCCGCTACACCCCCGATGCCCTGGCCCAGACCGGCGCCACCACCAACCTGGCCGCAGGCCCGACCGGTGGCAGCTACAACGTGAAGGAAGCCTACCTGGAGCTCAGCGTGCCGGTGCTGGCCGACCTGCCCGGTGCGCGTGAGCTGAGCTTCAGTGCCGCCACCCGCTATTCCAAGTACAACACCTTCGGCAACACGCTCAACAGCAAGTTCGGCTTCAAGTGGAAGCCGATCGACCAGCTGCTGGTCCGTGGTACCTGGGCAGAAGGCTTCCGCGCCCCGACCATCAACGACCTGTACGGTGGTGGTTCGGAAACCTTCGCGCAGTTCAGCGATCCGTGCGACACCGTGTTCGGCTCGGCCAAGGGCAGTGCTGAAGTCCGCGCGCGATGCGCACGTGACATCGCCGATGCCGCCAACTTCCGCCAGCTGAAGCAGGGCAACACGCCGGTAACCACGGCGCAGGATGCGACCCCGACGCCGTTCGTGTCCGGTTCGAACCCGCTGCTGGTTCCGGAAACCTCGACCAGCAAGACGCTGGGCCTGGTGTGGAGCCCGACCTTCATCAGCAACTTCAACGTGGCACTGGACTGGTGGAAGATCCGCATCGACAACACCATCGTCGGTGACAGCCCGAACCAGATCCTGAGGGACTGCTACGAGCAGGGCATCGAATCGCGCTGCAGCCGCTTCAGCCGTGACCCGTCCAACGGCATCGTCACCGGCCTGAAGTTCGGCAACCGCAATGCCGGCTTTGCCGAGACCGAAGGTTACGACCTGGATGTCAGCTACCGCGTCGACACCAGCTACGGCAAGCTGAGCGCAGGCTGGACCAGCACCTATGTGAGCAAGAACGTCTACCGCTCCACCAACGATGTCCGCGAAGCGATCACGCCGATCAACGGCGTTGCCAACACCATCGGCACCGCCACCAGCCTTGCGTTCCGCGTGCGCTCGAACCTGGTGCTGGGCTGGGATGTGGGTGACTTCGGCGTCAGCTGGACGGCACGCTACTACTCCGGTGTGAAGGAGCGCTGCCTCAACGCCTCGCGGTATGCGGACGAATGCTCCGATCCGACCTTCCTGGCTCCGTGGCTGAAGTCGCCGACCGCGTACAACGAGCGCGGTGCGGTGACCTTCCACGACGTGCAGTTCCGCTACAACCTGCCGTGGGATGCCACCGTTTCGGTGGGCGCGAACAATGTGTTCGGCAAGGAAGCGCCGGTGATGTACAGCAAGCCGAACTCGTCGTTCTCCTACTACGGTGGCTACGACATCGGTCGTTTCATGTACATGAAGTACCAGCAGCGCTTCTGATCCATCCGCGCTGTTGAAGCTCGACGACCACGGCCCTTCGGGGCCGTGGTTTTTTTCTGCCTCCGCGCAGACTGTCGCTTTCCACATTGACCGTGATGCGTTCAATCAGGGACACGGTCCTCTGCGCTGCGTCCGCCGCGATGCCACAGGTTGGAGCAATCGATTGATTTGCTTCCGCTTTGTGCAGAAGCGTCACGGCCGTCTGCAGCGCTTTCGTCGCTTGCCCATACGTCTCCCCATCCATCTTCACTAGGTTCGAACATCCACCGCCGCGGTGGAGTTGACGCAGCCCCGCTTGGCTGTGTTCCGAAGACTTCGAAGACTGAGAGAGAGACCCATGACCATCCGTATTCCCGAGCTCGGGTTGGCGATCCGTCGTGCACTGGCGATGACGGCCACCACCGCACTGGCCGCCCCCGCATTCGCCCAGCACGCACCGGAAGCCACCACGCTGGACCGTATCGAGATCACCGGTTCGCGCATCCGCCAGGTCGACCTGGAAACCGCGCAGCCGGTGCTGACCATCAGCCGCGCCGACATCGAGCGGCAGGGCTTCAATTCCGTTGCGGACATCCTGCAGAACCTGACCGCGACCGGCAGCCCGGCCTTGAGCCGTGCCAGCCCGCTCAGTGCGGGCGAGGCCGCAGGCGGCAGCTACGTGGACATGCGCGGCCTCGGTGCACAGCGCACCCTGGTGCTGGTCAACGGCAAGCGCCTGGGCATGACCACTTCGGGTTACCAGGATATATCCAGCATTCCCGCCGCTGCCGTGGAACGCATGGAAGTGCTGAAGGACGGCGCCTCGGCCATCTACGGTTCCGACGCGATGGCCGGCGTGGTCAACATCATCACCCGGCGCAACGTCCAAGGCGTGACCGCCAACGTCTACCACGGGCAGTTCAGCGAAGGCGATGGTGCCCGCACCCAGTACGACGTGGTTGCCGGCTGGTCGAATGACCGCGCTTCGATCAGTGTCGCCGCCGAGCATGTCGAAGAAAAGGGCGTTTGGGCGAAGGACCGCGGCTTCAGCGCCTACACCTATACCGATCGTCATCCGGACGATGGCTGGACCACGGTCGGGCAGTGGGGGCGCATCGTCGGCTTCGAGGGCCCGGGCTGCAGCAGCGCCCGTGGCTGCAGCTATTCGCTCGATCGCGGCAGCCAGCCGGGCGGGCCGGACAGCTTCCACCTCAGTGACAACACGCCGTTCACCGGTGATGTCAGCAACAGCAATGAACAGATGCACGTGCAGACACCGATCAAGCGCGATTCGCTCTTCGTCGATGCACGCATGGATCTGAACGACCAGATCCGCTTCAACACCCAGCTGGCCTACAACCGACGCACCACCACGCGCCAGATTGCCGGCTATCCGTTCCAGTCCGGTGCGGCCGGCATCACGCCGATGTCCGCCGACAGCTGGTTCAATCCGTTCGGCCGCCACCACGGCTATGAACGCCCAAGCGACGTGCACTGGAACCGCCGCACCTGGGAGATTCCACGCGTCAGCACCAGTGAACTGACCACCTGGCAGGGTGTCGCAGCGTTTGAAGGCAGCTTCCAGTTCGCCGGTCGCGACTTCGATTGGGAAGCCGGCTACCAGTACAACCGCAGCGAGCTGGAGCAGCGTGCCACCGGCGACCTGCACAAGCAGCGCGTTGCCGATTCCACCGGTCCTTCGTTCTACAACCCGGCCACCGGCAAGGTGGAATGCGGTACACCGGATGCACCGATTGCCGGCTGCAAGCCCTGGAATCCACTGGTGCCGTATGGCCAGGATGACCCGTACGGCCTGACCGGCAATGGCGAACTGCAGGACTGGCTGTTCCCCGAGGAACTCACCCGTGGCCGCAACACCACCCGCAACCTGTTCGCCAGCCTCAGTGGCGGCCTTGCCACGCTGCCTGCCGGGGAACTGGGCTTCGCCCTGGGTGTGGAGAGCCGCCGCGAGGAGGGTCGCTTCATTCCCGATGCGCTGGCCCAGACCGGCGCCACCACCAATCTGGCGGCGGGCCCCACCGGCGGTGGCTACCGTGTCGACGAGGCCTATCTGGAGCTGAGCGTGCCGGTGCTGAGCGACCTCCCCGGTGCACGCCAGCTGACCCTGGACATGGCAACGCGCTACTCGGACTACACCACCTTCGGCGGAACCCTCAACAGCAAGTTCGGCATCTCGTGGAAGCCGATCGACCAGCTGCTGGTCCGTGGCACCTGGGCCCAGGGTTTCCGTGCGCCGACCATCTCGAATCTGTACGGCGGCGGCTCGCAGACCTTCACCACCGGCTTCCGTGACCCCTGCGATACGGTCTATGGCGCCGCCGCCAGCAGCCCGGAGGTACGTGCACGCTGCGCCGCCGACATCGCCAACGCGGACAGCTACCGCCAGCTCGGCCAGGGCAACGAGCCGATCACCGGCAGCAGTGGGCAGACGCCCCTGCCCTTCACCAACGGCTCCAATCCCGACCTGAAGCCGGAAACCTCGACCAGCCGCACGCTGGGCCTGGTCTGGAGCCCGACGTTTGCCGAAGGACTGAACATTGCGTTGGACTGGTGGAAGATCCGCATCGACAACACCATCGTCGCCGACCATCCCAACGACATCCTCCGCGACTGCTACGAACTGGGCATCGCCGAGCGCTGCGGCAGTTTCACCCGCGACCCGGAACTGGGCATCGTCAACACGCTCAACTATGGGAGCCGCAACAGCGGGTTCCGCCAGGCCGAAGGCTATGACCTGGAGATCGGCCACAAGATCGAAACGTCCTGGGGCACGCTGAGCGCCGACTGGAAGACCACCTATGTGGTCGCCGCGGAAGAACGGACCACCAACGAGGCGGATGCCCCGCCCATTCCCAGCAATGGCATCGCCAGCAACGGCGGCATCGGCTTCCGTGTGCGCTCCAACGCATCGTTGGGCTGGGAGCGTGGCAACCTCGGCCTTAACTGGGGCCTGCGCTATTTCTCCGCGGTCAAGGAGCGTTGCCTGGATGCAGCCACGTATCCGGGTGAGTGCTCGCACCCGGGCCAGCGCGCGCCGTGGTTCAGTGGCAGCCGTGACTACAACCGTCGCGGATCGGTCACCTTCCACGACGTGCAGGCGCGCTACAACCTGCCATGGGATGCGACCGTCTCGATCGGTGCCAACAATGTGTTCGGCCGCCAGGGACCGGCCATGTACAGCCAGCCGAGCGCCAACTTCTCCTACTACGGTGGCTTCGACATCGGTCGTTTCATCTACATGAAATACCAGCAGCGCTTCTGATCCACCGCGCCCCCTGCACGACCGCCACGGCCCTTCGGGGCCGCGGCTTCGTACAGGGACCTGACCACCGTCATCCCGTGGTCGCAAAGCGGTCATATCGGCTACATCGCCAGGCCCGAGCATGCCGGAAACCCGGAGGCCCGACATGCGCTATGCCATCGTCACCGAGACCTACCCGCCGGAAGTGAACGGCGTTGCCCTCACCGTGCAGGGCCTGGAGCAGGGACTGCGCAATTCCGGCCATGACATCGACCTGATCCGGCCACGCCAGACCAGCGAAGCACTGGACTCGGCACCGGGCACGCTGCTGGTGCCGGGCGCCGCACTGCCGCGCTACCCCGGCCTGCGCTTCGGCCTGCCTGCACCGATCCGGCTCAACCGCCACTGGCAGCAGCAGCGTCCCGATGCGGTCTACATCGCCACCGAAGGCCCGCTGGGCTGGTCGGCGCTGCGCACCGCGCGCCGCCTTGGCATTCCGGTCGCCAGTGGTTTCCATACCCGCTTCGACGAGTACCTGCCCGACTACGGCGTGGCCTGGCTGCAGGCTGCCGCGATGCGCTGGATGCGCCGGTTCCACAACCAGGCCGATGCAACCCTGGTGCCCACCCGCGAGCTGCAGCAGTTCCTCGGTGAACAGGGCTTCGAACGCGTGCGCCTGCTGGCACGCGCGGTCGACAGCCAGCAGTTCGATCCGGGCCGGCGCGACCCGGCGCTGCGCGAGGAATGGGGCGTGGACGGCAACGGCCTGGTCGCGATCCATGTCGGCCGCATCGCTGCGGAAAAAAACCTTGGCCTGGCGGTGAAAGCCTTCCGCCGCCTGCAGCAGATCCGCCCCAAAGCCCGCTTCGTCTGGGTGGGTGATGGTCCGGCCCGCGAAAAACTGGCACATGAAAACCCCGATTTCATTTTCTGCGGCATCCAGCGCGGCGAAGCCCTGGCACGGCATTTCGCCAGCGGTGACCTGTTCCTGTTCCCCAGCCGCAGCGAGACCTTTGGCAACGTGACCCTGGAAAGCATGGCCAGCGGCCTGGCCACCGTCGCTTTCGACTACGGTGCGGCCCGCGAATACCTGCGTGATGGCGAGAACGGTGCGGCCGTGGAAAACGATGAGCAGTTCATCGAGGCAGCAGTGCAGCTGGCCGCCGATGATGCACGGCGCCGCGAATTCGGCAGCAGCGCCGCGCGTGCGATGAAGCGCCTGCATCCACAGCAGGTGGTTGCCGAATTCGATGCCCTGCTGGCCGAGCTGGCCCAGTCGCGGAGGAGCGGCCATGCGCACCACGCCGCTTGAGCTGCTGGCTGGCCGCGAGGCGCGGCTCTGCCGCCGGGCCAACCACTACTGCCGGCGTCGCCGCGTGCGTCGCCTGTTCTCGGTCATCAGCCGGCTCGGCGATGGCGTGTTCTGGTACGTGCTGATGGGCGCGCTGGTGGCGCTGGACGGCTTCGACGGACTGCGTGCATCGGTGCACATGGCCGCCACCGGCCTGGCCGCACTGCTGCTCTACAAAGGCCTCAAGCGCTGGACCCGGCGTCCCCGCCCGTATGCGGCCGATCTGCGCATCCGCGCCTGGGTGGCGCCGCTGGACGAGTTCAGCTTCCCCTCCGGGCACACCCTGCACGCGGTGTCGTTCACCATCGTCGCGCTGGCCTACTACCCGTGGCTGGCGCCGCTGCTGGTGCCGTTCACCTTCGGCGTCGCGCTGTCGCGGGTGGTGCTGGGCCTGCACTACCCGTCCGATGTACTGGCCGCCACCGGCATTGCCATCCTGCTGGCATCGGCCAGCCTGGCCTGGTTGCCGCTGCCGGTGTAGCCCCCGGGGTCAGATCCCTTCGGTAGCGCCGGGCCATGCCCGGCGGTGGATGCCCTAGAATGCCTGCATGACCACGTTGTTCATTTCCGACCTGCACCTGGACCCCAGCCGTCCGGAGATCACCGACCTGTTCCTGCGCTTCCTGCGCGAGCAGGCGCCCGGCGCCGATGCGCTGTACATCCTCGGCGACCTGTTCGAAGCCTGGATCGGCGACGACACGCCCTCGCCTGCTGCCGATGCGGTGGCCGACGCGCTGAAGGTACTTTCCGACAGCGGCGTACCGGTGTACTTCATCCGCGGCAACCGCGACTTCCTGCTCGGCGAAGACTATGCGCGCCGTGCCGGCCTGCGCATCCTGCCTGACCCGTGCGTGATCGAGCTGTACGGCCGCCCGGTGCTGCTGCAGCACGGCGACCTGCTGTGCACGGACGACATCCCCTACCAGCAGTTCCGTGCACAGACGCGCGACCCGGTGTTCCAAGCGCAGTTCCTGTCGCAGCCGCTGGCCGCACGCATCGCCTTCGCGCAGAAGGCCCGGGAAACCAGCCAGGCCCGCCAGTCGGAAATGAAGCAGGATGATCGTGCGCAGTTCGAGTCGGTAACCGACGTGTCACCCGCCGAAGTCGATGCCACCTTCGTGCGCCATGGCGTGGACACCATGATCCACGGCCACACCCATCGCCCGGCGGTGCACACGCTGCAGGCCGGTGGCCGCGCCTGCAACCGCATCGTGCTGGGTGACTGGTACGAACAGGGATCGGTGCTGCGCGTGGATGCCGGCGGCTGGTCGCTGGATACGCTCGCGCGCGAATGATGGATCGCGGGGTGCCAACCAAGGTTGGCATCTACCAGGGCAGGTGAACGCACCCGGGTAGACGCCGACCTCGGTCGGCGGTTGGCCTCAGCGGAAGGCCGCGATGGTGGCCTTGGTATTGACCAGCACGCGCTGGTTGTCGGCGGTGCTGGCATTGCCCATCGGGATGCCGTTGTAGCTGATGTTCGGGTTGGACCAGTAGTTCAGGCGCGGGCAGCCGGCCGAGCAGTCATAAGCCATGATCGTGCGCCAGCGCGAACCGGAGGACGGCTCGTAGCGATAACCGTGCCCATAGGCATAGGGCGACGTGCTGGGATCACTGGCGATATCGTGCCGCGCACTCTGCAGGTGGCCGATCTCATGCGCGAAGGAGTAATAGCCGGTCGCGCAATCCCAGTACACCGCCGCGAACGCCGTCGATGCCGTCGAACCGATGCCCGAGGCCAACCCGCAGTAGCTCGTGTTGTTGATCAGCAGCACGCCGACATCGGCCGCAGTGTTGTTGCGGCTGGTGTGGATGCTGTCCATGTAGCCGTCGCTGGTGTTGCGGAAGCGGGTCAGGTCGGTGGTGAAGTTGCCGGATTCGGTGTAGCTGGTGGTTTCATAGCCGGCCAGCTGCAGGGTGATGCCCACGTTGCTGTTGACGTAGCCCTGGTTGGATTCGGCCACCGCCAGCTGCACCAGCGACTGCATGTTGCCGCCATAGGCCGTTACCGCTGCATTGGTTGCCACCACCAGCACGCGGATGGTGGCCGGGGTACCGGACGAGGCCTGCGCGATGCCGATGCGGTCATTGTTGCCCATCGGGATTTTCGGCAGCTGGTTGTAGTCGGCCGGATGATCGGCCGGCATCCGCGATTCATCCACTTCCACCAGTACATGGCGGTTGCCCAGTGGGCGCAGGCGATACAGCTTGCCGTCCTTGCGGATCGAACCGGTGAGGGTGTTGCCCGAACGCACCAGGATCACTGAATTACCGGGATCATCCTGGCCATTCGAAGTGGCGGCAGTCAGCCGATCGGACGGCGAGCGCAACTGGCCGTACCAGATGCTGCCGCCATCGGGCAGGGCTTCCACCTTGCTGCGCACCGCCTGCACGCGCTGGCCAAGCAGTTCGAACTCCAGCTGCGGCTGCGCAGTGGCAGCAGCGTCGACACGCACTTCCTGTACCGTCGCGGTGGACGGGGTGGCCAGCAGCTTGCCCAGCGCGGGCTCGCTGTTTGCCGATGCGCGGCTGATGACCGTCACCGGCTCGAACAACGGTGCCGCATGCGCGGCCGCTGCCACCGACAAACCCAACACCAGGCCACCTGCCGCTTTGCCAATCGATCTGGACAACATTGCGTCGCTCCTTGAATGATGTGAACAGCGTTGATGCAGCACGCCCGGGTCTACCGGGTCTGGCCATCTGGCCTGCGCGGGTCGTGTGAATTCAATAGAAGATGGGAATGAAAATCAGGAACTGTGATCGACCGCATCTGCGTTAAGTAAGGTCAAAAGCGTCACTACACTTCGCCAATACACCGCTTTCGCGCTACCGTGACGCAGCCACGACGGGGAATGCACATGGCACCATCGCAGGACACGGACGAAGATGTCGGCTTGCTGCGGATCGGCCTGTTCTTCGATGGCACCCGCAACAACGCACACAACCTGGCACGCGGTCGCCCACAGGTTCCGCAGCCACGCCCGGCGCAGCTGCG
This sequence comes from Stenotrophomonas sp. SMYL20, assembly GCF_036320045.1. Lineage (NCBI taxonomy): Bacteria > Pseudomonadati > Pseudomonadota > Gammaproteobacteria > Lysobacterales > Lysobacteraceae > Stenotrophomonas > Stenotrophomonas sp. SMYL20. The sequence goes on from NZ_JAWIRT010000006.1 coordinate 154,694, forward strand.
CGCGGATGATGATTCGACCTACCAGAGCCGGCTGACCAGCAGCTACGACAACGGCCTGACCAACATCGCGCGCCTGCAGCAGCTGTATCCGGACAGCCGCCGCGATGCGATGGCCGCGCCTTCGCTGTCGATCTATGTCGAGGGCGTGGGGACCCGCGATGATGCCGATGACGATCTGATCGGACTGGCCTTCGGCATCGGTGCCAGTGGCGTTCGCGCGAAAGTGCAGCGCGCGCTGCAGGTGCTGCTGCCGGCGGCACTGGCCGAGCTGTCCGCGCGCTGGCAGCGACCGCTGCGTGGCGTGCAGCTGGATCTGTTCGGCTATTCGCGCGGTGCTGCCGCGGTACGTGATATCGCAAACCAGCTGCAGGCCTGGGACAGCGCGCGCTGGCGCCAGCTGCTGCAGGGCGCCGGCCTGCCCTGCACTGCGGACTTCGCCGCCGTCACGCCGGTGCTGCGCTTCATCGGACTGTTCGACACCGTGGTTGCAGTCAATGGTGGCCGCGCCGATGAACACCCGCAGCTCGCCCTGCGCAGTGGCATCGCGGCACACGTCGTGCAACTGGCCGCGCGTGACGAGCATCGCCAACACTATCCATTGACCAGCGTCGCGCCAACGTTCACCGAGATCGCCCTGCCCGGCGTGCACGCCAACATCGGCGGTGGCTACAACCAGTTGGAAGAAGGGCCCAAGCTGCTCAGCCGTCCACGCCGGCAGCAGCTGCGTCGCCCACCGGTTTCCGACTACCAGGTCCCTCCACTGGCGTTGCTGCAGGCCACCACGGCCTACGCCGAAACGCAGGCCGACGCCGAACGCTGGCGGCAGCAGCTGGGCGTGGGTGAAAAGGAGATCTGGGTGGATGTCTGGCACCAGTGGCAGCAGCAGCGTCGCGCCGGCAGCCGCAGCGTGCTGTTGTCGCCGGTGCTGTATGTGACCGCCGCGGTGGTGCTGCGTCGGCGCATCGACTGGCGTTACCAGCTGATCGCACTGCAGGTGATGCAGCAGCAGGCCATCGATGCTGGCGTGCAATGGACCGCCAATGCCGCTGGAGTTCCCGGCTGGGAGCTGCCGTCCGCCCTGCAGCCGATTGCACGCCGACTGGTGGCCGGACAGCCGCTGACGCAGACACAGGAGGCGCTGCTGCGACGGCGTTACCTGATGCAGTCGGCGCACTGGAACTTCGATGCACTGGGCGACACCGCACTGACCTACACCGCCGATGCCGGCGTCAGCGAACTGCCGTACCGGCCGGGTCCCGGCCTGTTCTACATCAACCGGCCAACGATGGATGGCAAGCGCTTGGTGTTGCCGAACGCATGAAAAAAGGGGACGGAGGGGATTAAGTCGTTTGTGGCACAAACGACTTAATCCCCTCCGTCCCCTTTTCTTCAACCGGCCTGTTCAACCAGGTTGGCCAGCTCATCCGCATCGAACCCGGCCAGCAGGCGCGCTTCGATGTTGAATGGCCCATGCAGGTAGCCGCCGGCGTACTCCACCAGCAGTTCCTTGAAGCGCGCACGCGGCTCGACAGCGGCGCGGTCGCAGTACCAGCGATACCAGCGCGAACCGGCAGCGACGTGCGCCACTTCCTCGCGCAGGATCACTTCCAGCACATCGGCGGTTTCGCCATCGCCGACATTGCGCAGCTTCCCGATCATGCCGGGCGTTACGTCCAGGCCGCGCGCTTCCAGCACGCGCGGCACCAGCGCCATGCGTGCCAGGCCGTCATGGGCGGTCTTTTCGCACATTTCCCACAGGCCGTTGTGCGCTGGGAAATCGGCATAGTCGTGGCCATGCACCTGCAGGCGTTCGCGCAGCAGCATGAAGTGCCGCGATTCGTCGTCGGCACAGCTGACCCAGTCGGCATGGAACGCCGGCGGCAGGCCACGGAAGCGGTATACCGCATCCCAGGCCAGGTCGATCGCGTTGAGTTCGATATGGGCGATGGCGTGGATGAAGGCGGCACGCCCTTCCACACCGCCCAGTCCACGCCGCGGCACTTCACGCGGATGCACCAGCACCAGCTGCGGCGGCCGGCCGGGCATGCGGATCGGCTCCGGCGGCGGTGCATCGGCCGCCACCTTCAGGCGGCCAGCACGGAACGCGGCGGCATAGGCCTGGGTCAGCGCCACCTTGCGCAGCGGGTCGGCTTCGGCCAGGCACTGCTGCGCAGCGCGCAGCAGGTCGCCACCAACGTCGGGTACATCGACCACGCCTGGACCTCAGGCGCGGCGCTTGTGCTTGGCGTCGTCCGAACGCAGCTGCTGGATGCGCTCGAAGTAGCCCGGCTCGATACCCGTCGGGTAGTGGCCGTTGAAGCAGGACGAATCGAAGTTGCGCAGCGCCGGGTTGCCCTCGCTCACCGCCGCTTCCATGTCTTCCAGGTCCTGGTAGATCAGCCAGTCGCAGCCCAGGTGGGCTTCGATCTCTTCCACGGTGCGGTTGTGCGCGACCAGCTCTTCGGCCGCCGGCATGTCGATGCCGTAGATGTTCGGGTAGCGCACCGGCGGTGCCGCGCTGGCCAGGTAGACCTTGCGCGCGCCCGCATCACGGGCCATCTGCACGATCTGCTGGCTGGTGGTGCCGCGCACGATCGAGTCGTCCACCAGCAGCACCACGCGGTTGCGGAACTCCAGGTGGATCGGGTTGAGCTTGCGGCGCACCGACTTCACGCGTTCGCCCTGGCCCGGCATGATGAAGGTGCGGCCGATGTAGCGGTTCTTGATGAAGCCTTCGCGGTACTTCACCCCGAGCACGTTGGAGATCTCCAGCGCGGCATCGCGCGAGGTATCCGGGATCGGGATGATGGTGTCGATGTCGTGGTCCGGGCGCAGGCGCAGGATCTTCTCGCCCAGCTTGATGCCCATGCGCATGCGCGCCTTGTGCACCGAGACGTTGTCGATCATCGAATCCGGGCGCGCGAAGTACACGTATTCGAAGATGCACGGGGTGTGCTCGGCCGGCTCGGCGCAGATTTCCGAGAACAGCTCGCCACGCGCGGTGATCACCAGCGCTTCGCCCGGCTGCACGTCGCGCACGCGCTGGAAGCCCAGCACGTCCAGCGCGGCCGACTCGGAGGCGACGATGTACTCGTCACCTTCGGCGTGGCTGCGCTTGCCCAGTACCAGCGGCCGGATGCCATGCGGATCGCGGAAGGCGACCAGGCCCAGGCCCAGCACCACGCTGACCACCGCATAGCCGCCCTTGCAGCGGCGGTGCACGCCGGCCACCGCGCGGATCGCGGCTTCCGGGCTGAGCTGGCGCTGCTGCTCCAGTTCATAGGCGAACACGTTCAGCAGCACTTCGCTGTCCGAATCGGTGTTGACGTTGCGGCGGTCCTGTTCGAACACCTGCTGGCGCAGCGCTTCGGTGTTGATCAGGTTGCCGTTGTGGGCCAGCGCGATGCCGTACGGCGAATTGACGTAGAAGGGCTGTGCCTCGTCCATGCCTTCCGAACCGGCGGTCGGGTAGCGCACATGGGCGATGCCGACGCTGCCTTCCAGGGTGGACATGGTGCGGGCATCGAACACATCGCGGACCAGGCCGGTGGCCTTCTGCACGCGCAGGCGGCTGCCGCTGGCGGTGGCGATGCCCGCCGCATCCTGGCCACGGTGCTGGAGAACGGTCAAGCCGTCATACAACTGCCCGGCGACGTTCTGGTTGCCGACGATTCCGACGATGCCACACATGGTGCGAGGTCTCCGCTGGGCTGTGCCCAGTTACAAGGAAGGTGGCCGTACCTGGCCGCGGTGGTCGCCGCGCGCGCGGTCGACGTTGGCCGGATCGCCCGGCTCGATACTGTCCGGCAGTGCAGGAGCGTCCGGGCGCACTTCGGCCGGATCGTAGGAATCGCCCTGTTCCGCTTTCGCAGGCCGCAGCCATCCGCTGCCTGCCACTACCTGGTTGAGGATGCCATTATCGCCTGCCGCGCCCGGCTTTCCCAACCCGGCGCCTGCGTTCTTGCCCAACTCCATCAATGCAGATGGGGACAGCGCGTCGGTCGGCAAGGCCTTGGGCAGCAGATCGGCCCCGGGAACCTCCCAGTGCGGCAGTTTGCTGTTCATCCAGGCCACGGTCGGGTTCAGCAACGGACGCACCGCCGAGCGCTGCCAGGAGGGTTCGGCGGTCAGCGGGGTGAAGCTGCCCAGCAGCAGCAGGACCGCGGCGATCAGGCCGCCTCGCACCGCGCCCAGCACCCCGCCCAGCAGGCGGTCCAGGCTGGTCAGCATGCTGCGGTGGACCAGGGCCTTGATGACCATGCCGATCACCGCGACCACGATCATCACGCCGATGCCGACCCCCAGGTAGCCACCGACGAAGTGCTCGCCTCCGGGGGCCGCCGGCGCGGCCCACCAGTGGGCCGCGTCATTACCGAAGGCGAAGGCCGCCCACGCGGCCAGCAGCCACGACAGGGTGCCGATGACGATTCCGACGAAGCCGCGCAGCATCCCCAGCAGGGTCGAGGCGGCGATCACGATCAGCAGCACCACGTCGATCATGGCGCCCCGCTCCTTCGGCGGCGCTGGCAACGGGGCTGCGCGTGGGTCATGGGTGCGGTCGGACCATGCCGGCCACGCCGACCTTGGCGGCGACCTGCGCCTTCAGCTGCTCGGCGTCAGCGCGGTTGGCCACCGGCCCGACGCGGACGCGATGCAGGGTTCCCTTGTCCGTGCGCACCTGCTCGACGAAAGCGCTGAAACCAGCGGCACGAACCTTGTCGCGCAGGGCATTGGCATCGTTGGCCTGACCGAACGCGCCCAGCTGCACGGCAAAGCCGACGCCGCTGGCAGCCGGTGCTGCCGGTGTGGTCGGCACCGTCGCCGGCTTGCTGGCGGTGGCCTCCGGCTTCGGTTCGGGCTTCGGCGCCGGCTTCGGCGGTTCCGGCTTGGCGGCCGGCGGTGCGGTCGCCGTTGGCGTGCTCGGCGGCAGGCTTTCGCTGCGGACCGGGTTGCCGCTGGCCGAGGGCGCAACAGCTGCGGACGGGGTGCTGGCGCTCGGCGCAGCCGGTGCCGGGGTGGCCGCAACCGGGGCACTGCTGCCGGCCGCCGCGTCCAGGGTGATCACTTCGGCCTTCACATCCGCACGGATCTTCACCGCCTGCAGGCGGGCCGCTTCGGCCTGGGCACGGTCGGCGTAAGGTCCAACGCGCACGCGCCATGCCTGGCGGCCGTTGATGGTGGCCGTTTCAGCGAAGCCCGGCAGCTGCGAGCGCTTCAGGTAGGCGATCACCGCATCGGCGTCGGCCTTGCTGCCGTAGGCACCGAAGGTGACCGCATAGTTGCCGGCGGCGACTGCCGGCGAGGTGTCCACGGTCGGCGGCGTAGCCGGCGTGGCAGCCTCCTGCAGCGGCTTGGCCTGCCCGGTCTGCAGGCCGGTGGCACCACCGGCCGGGGCGACCAGCGGCAGCTCACGGGTTTCGAACTGACCATCGGCCGGCGCATCCGGCGCGGCGATCGGCACATTGGCGACACCGCTGTCGGGTGCGGGTCCCTTGACCAGCATCGGCAGGAAAATCACGGCCAGTGCCACCAGCACGATGGCACCAATCAGACGCTGTTTCAGAGGCGTATCCACGTGAGGCAGGCAACTGTCCGGAGATTGCCGTCGATTATACGGGTGCCGGACCGGCCGGCGTCGGCGTTGGCTGAACGCGGGTCAGGCGTCGCCCTGCAGCCACTGCAGGGCCGCAGCGGCGGTATGGAAGGAGCCGAACACCAGCACCCGGTCACCCCGCTCAGCCTGGGCCAGCACCTGCGCCAGCGCCTGTTCGACGCTATCGGCCAGCGGTGCCTTGGCCGCCACCGTACCGCTCAGGCGTGCCTGCAGCTGAGCGGCGCTCTGCCCACGCGGACCGTCCAGCCCGGCCAGGGTCCACTCGGCCACCACGTCCTGCAGGGCCTGCACCACACCCGCCGCGTCCTTGTCCTGCAACGCGGCGTACACCGCCAGGGTGCGGCCGGCTGACACTTCGGCCTTCAGCGCACGCGCCAGCTGGCCCGCCGCCTGTGGGTTGTGGCCCACGTCCACGCGGATCTGCACGCCGTCGCGCTCGAATGCCTGCATGCGGCCGGAGATTCGCGCTGCTGCGATACCCGCGGCCCACGCCGCACGCGGCACCGGCTTGTCCAGCGCGCGCAGGGCGGCGATGGCAGCACCGGCATTGGCCAGCTGGATCGGGCCGGACAGCGCCGGGGTCGGCAGCTCCATGCGCAGGCCGACGTCGCGCCAGCGCCAGCGCTGGGCGTCGATCGGCTCGTAGAAGTAATCGCTGCCGCCGCGGATCGCGTTGGCACCGACCAGATAGGCACGCGCCAGCACGCTGGACGGCGGATCGGTCTCGCCCAGGATCACCGGCTTCCAGCCGCGGATGATGCCGGCCTTCTCGGTACCGATCGATTCGCGGTCCTCGCCCAGCCACTCGGCATGGTCGATGTCCACGGTGGTGATCACCGCCACGTCGGCGTCGACGATGTTGACCGCATCCAGGCGGCCGCCCAGGCCCACTTCCAGCACCGCCAGGTCCAGCCCGGCGTCGGCGAACAGCTGCAAAGCAGCGAGCGTGCCGTACTCGAAATAGGTCAGCGTGGTGTCGCCGCGTGCCGCTTCGACGGCATTGAACGCAGCAACCAGCGCCGCATCGCCCACGTCCTGCCCATCGATGCGCACGCGCTCGTTGTAGCGCAGCAGGTGCGGCGAGGTGTAGGCACCCACCTTCCAACCGGCAGCACGGCCGATGGCCTCGATGAAGGCCACGGTGGAGCCTTTGCCGTTGGTGCCACCGACCACGATGGTGCGCCCGGCCGGCGCGCCAAGACCCATCGCCGTGGCCACGGCGCGCACGCGTTCCAGGCCCATGTCGATGGTCGCCGGGTGCTGGCGTTCAATGTAATCCAGCCAATCGGCCAGGGTGGTCGGGGTGTTCGTCACGGCAGTGCTTCCAGCAGGTACAGGTGGTTCGGTGTGGCGGGTCAGAGTGCGCGGTGCTTGGCTTCGCCGAAGAACGGCGTGTGGTGGGCGCAGTCGTTCAGGCGCACCACTTCCAGGCTGTCCAGGTCGGCGCCTTCGAGCAGGTTGAGCGTGGTCGGTGCCTGGCGGAAGGTCCACAGGCGGGAAATCGGCAGGCCCAGCACCTTGCACAGGATCACGCGGTTGACCGCGTCATGGGCAACCACCAGCAGGGTGTCGTGCTCGCCGAGGCCTTCGGTGGCACGGGCCAGGCCACGCCAGCTGCGTTCCAGCACCAGGCGCAGCGATTCGCCACCGGGCATCAGCACGGTATCGGGCTCCTCGCGCCAGGCCTGCAGGCGCGACGGATCCTTTTCGTTGATCTCGCTGGCGAGCAGGCCTTCCCACTCACCGTGGGCGATTTCCTGCAGCTCCGGCTCGGTCAGCAGCATGTCGGCACGCGCGGCGCCAAGCGCCAGCTGCGCGGTGCGCTGGGCGCGCGACAGCGGCGAGGCGACGGCACGGGTGATGTCCACCGAGGCCAGGCGGGCACCCAGTGCCTGGGCCTGGGCTTCACCGATCGGCGAAAGCGGAATATCGATCTGGCCCTGGTAGCGGCCTTCGGCGTTCCACGGCGTTTCGCCGTGGCGGGCAAGCAGGATGCGCATGCGTGCAAGGGGTCCTGGGGGGAGGAGGTTTCCGCGTTTCGTTCACATCCTGTGAAGTACGCGGAACAGGGATGATACCTGTTCGGCGCACCGGGCCGGGCCGGGCATGAAAAAACCCCGCGACCTGCGTCGCGGGGTTTCGGAAACTCCGGCTATCTGGTCGAGGTTGCCGGCCAGCGGCCGGCACTACCCTCGGTACAGGCAGTAGATCCACGCCATGCGTGGATGGACCGCCCCGAACCGCGAACCTTACTTGACCAGGTTCAGTTCCTTCAGCAGCTGCGGCGCCGGCGCCACTTCCTGCATGATCCACTGCATGTAGCGGCTGTCGACGGCGATCATGCGGGTCATCACCGGGTCGAACACCCAGTTGGAGCTGACCGATTCCCAGTTGCCATCGAAGGCCAGGCCGACCAGCTTGCCGTTGGCATCCAGCACCGGCGAACCGGAGTTGCCGCCGGTGATGTCCAGGTTGGACAGGAAGTTCACCGGCACTGAACCAATGCGCTTGTCTTCCAGGCCGCCGTAACGCTTGGCCTTGACCGCATCGAGCAGCGCCTTCGGCGAATCGAACGGATCTTCACCGGTTTCCTTCGCCGCCACGCCTTCCAGGGTGGTGAACGGGGTGTACTTCACGCCGTCCTTGCCATAGCCCATGACGTTGCCGAAGGTGATGCGCAGCGACAGGTTGGCATCCGGATAGACGAACTCGCCCTGGCTCTTCTTGTAGTCGGCCACGGCCTGCAGGTACAGCGGGCGGGCGGTCAGTGATTCGCCTTCGCGGATCTTCTTCTGCTCTTCCTGCTTCAGCAGTGCCGGCATGACGGCCACGGCGTACTGGATGGCCGGATCGCTGCTGGCTTCAAACGCGGCACGGTCGGCCTTGAACCACTTCAGGCGATTGTCCAGGCTGCCCAGCTCGGTGCCGCCCAGCTTGTTCACCAGCGACTTGACCGCAGCGGCATCGCTGCCGGCCAGCCACTTGTTCAGCACTTCGTTGTCGCGCTGCGCGGCCGGCAGGGCCACGTACTGGTCCAGCCAGTAGGTCTGCAGCTGCTGGTCCATCTTTGCCACGTAGCGACGGTCCATCTGCTTCAGGCCACCTTCGATGGTGGTCAGGTCGCGTTCCTGGTAACCGGCCTCGCGCTCGGCATCCGGCTTGCTGCGTTCGATCGACAGTCGGTACAGGGTGATCGCTGCGCCAACGGCCGAGGTGTTGTTGAACTGGCCGACGAACAGGTCGCGTTCGCGGGTCGACTTGCTGGTATCCAGATGCTTGAGCAGCTGCGCGTGGGCGGCCAGGGCCGGCTTGCCGGCAGCACCCTGCTTCTTCAGCCAGGCCAGCACGGCGGCTTCTTCAGCCTGCTTCTGGCCGGCGGCGTCGATGCGCTTGAAGCCTTCCAGCTGGCCCAGGTAGTTCTTCGCCACGTTGTTCATGCTGGCGGCGGTCGCTGCGTACTTCACCTTGACGTCGGCGTCGGCCTTGCCGGCATCGGCGATCATCTTCAGCACCGCGTTGTAGTGCTTGGCGATGGTCGGGTAGGTGAAGCTGGCGGTTTCGTTGAACTCACCGGCCAGTGCATAGCGGTTGGTGCGGCCGGGGTAGCCGGCCACCATCACGAAGTCGTCGGCGCCCAGCGGCTGGTCGGCGAACTTCAGGAAGTGCTTGGGCTGGTACGGCACGTTGTCGGCGGCGAAGGCGGCCGGCTTGCCGTCCTTGCCCACGTAGGCGCGGTAGAACGAGAAGTCGCCGGTGTGGCGCGGCCACATCCAGTTGTCGACGTCGCCACCGAACTTGCCGACGCTGCCCGGGGGGGCGTAGACCAGGCGCACGTCCTTGATTTCCATGTTGCGGAACAGGCGGTAGGTGTTGCCGCCGGAGAAGCTGTACAGGCGGCAGCGGAAGCCGGCGTCGGCTTCACAGGCGGCGACCTGGGCCTTGTCGAAGGCGTCCAGCGCGCGGCTGCGGGCCAGCGGGTCGTTGCCGGCGCCGGCAATGGCGGCCTTGGCCTGGACGGTGACGTCGGTGATCTGGTCGAGCACGAACACGCGGGCGTTCGGGCCGGCGCTCAGTTCATCCTTCTGGGTCGGCGCATTGAAGCCATCCTTGATCAGGTTATTCTGCGCGGTCGAATTCAGCTGGATGGCGCCATAAGCGCAGTGGTGGTTGGTGACCACCAGGCCCTGCGGCGAGACGAAGCTGGCGGTGCAGCCGCCGAGGGCAACGACGGCGCCCATCGGGTCGCCGGTCAGGTTGGCCAGCTGTTCCGGGGACAGCTTCAGGCCGGCCTTCTGCAGCGGGCCGGCGATTTCCGGCAGCTGCTGCGGCACCCACATGCCTTCAGCGGCATGGGCGACCTGGGCCAGCCCGAGGCTGGCGACGATGGAGAATGCAAGCAGGTTCGAGCGCATGGAGCGGCCCCTGGTAGTGGAACCTTCGATTGTAGCCCGCCGCCCTGCCCCGGCCCGAACCCCGGAAGTCATGGGCCTGCTTCTTGCTCTGCCACACGCACGTCGGCCGCGCACACGGAAATCGTCCAGAGGGGGCGTGGTCACCCTGGACGGGACCGTTGGCGCCATGGATGGCGCCATCGAGCCCCCTGGAGGGGCTTTTGCGTGTCCTGGCCAGGGTGACCACGCCCCCTTTCCCGGATCAGGGAGGCGCCGCTGTTCGCAGCACGTTCGAAACGCCCGCCAACACACGCCTTTCGTTCCGCCACTGCACCCGCAGCGCAACATGGGAAATCCGCGCGGCACCCTATAATCCGCGCTTTCCCCCTGATGAGTTCCACCCCGATGGCGCAGCAAACGATGAAGGCCCTGGTCAAGCGCGAAGCGGCCAAGGGCATCTGGCTGGAAGAAGTTCCGGTTCCGACCCCGGGCCCGAACGAGGTCCTGATCAAGCTCGAGAAGACCGCGATCTGCGGCACCGACCTGCACATCTACCTGTGGGACGAGTGGAGCCAGCGCACCATCAAGCCGGGCCTGACCATCGGCCACGAATTCGTGGGTCGCGTCGCCGCACTCGGCTCGGCCGTGACCGGCTATGAAATCGGCCAGCGCGTCTCGGCCGAAGGCCACATCGTCTGCGGCCACTGCCGCAACTGCCGTGGCGGCCGCCCGCACCTGTGCCCGAACACCGTCGGCATCGGCGTCAACGTCAACGGCGCCTTCGCCGAGTACATGGTGATGCCGGCCAGCAACCTGTGGCCGATCCCGGACCAGATTCCGTCCGAGCTGGCCGCGTTCTTCGATCCGTACGGCAACGCCGCGCATTGCGCGCTGGAGTTCAACGTGATCGGTGAAGACGTGCTGATCACCGGTGCCGGCCCGATCGGCATCATCGCCGCCGGCATCTGCAAGCACATCGGTGCACGCAACGTGGTGGTGACCGACGTCAACGACTTCCGCCTGAAGCTGGCCGCCGACATGGGTGCCACCCGCGTGGTCAACGTGGCCAACCAGTCGCTGAAGGACGTGATGAAGGAACTGCACATGGAGGGCTTCGACGTGGGCCTGGAAATGAGCGGCAACCCGCGTGCGTTCAACGACATGCTCGACTGCATGTACCACGGCGGCAAGATCGCCATGCTCGGGATCATGCCCAAGGGCGCCGGCTGCGACTGGGACAAGATCATCTTCAAGGGCCTGACCGTGCAGGGCATCTACGGCCGCAAGATGTACGAGACCTGGTACAAGATGACCCAGCTGGTGCTGTCCGGCTTCCCGCTCGGCAAGGTGATGACCCACCAGCTGCCGATCGACGACTTCCAGAAGGGCTTCGACCTGATGGAAGAAGGCAAGGCCGGCAAGGTGGTGTTGAGCTGGAATTGACCCTTCGGGTCAATTCCCCCGCAGGTTTCCTTATCCCCGCGCCGTCGGCGCGCCCCCTTGAACAACAAGGGGGCTCTCCCCCAGCCGGGGTAAGGCAAGCTGCTGGAAATGAAAAAGGCGCCCATTGGGCGCCTTTTTCGTGGACATCAGCGAAGGCGCATCAGTTACCGATCGCGACGCTCAGCATCACGCGGCTGTGGGCCAGCTTGCCGGAGTTGTCGCGGCCGTTGCCGTCGGTGCCGTAGTAACCCAGGCCGACCTTGGCCATCCCGAACTGGCGCTCAACGCCGACATTCCAGTCGGTGTAATCCTTGGCGATGCCGTCTTCAAACGTGCTGCGGCCGACATTGGCATTCAGGGTGAAGTCCTTCGGCAGGCCCCAGCTGCCACCCAGGCCGAAGTACCAGCCATCGGTGCTGCTGTTCCATACATCGTTGGTGTAGGCCACCGTCAGCTTGTAGGTGTCATCCAGCGTGGTGGTGGTGATCAGCTCGTTGTAGTTCTGGTGGCTGGACTTCAGGTAGGTGTAGCGGTTCAGCAGCACGTCGACGTTGACGCGCTCGGTGACGTCCACGCCGTAGCCGATCAGGTAGTCGACCTCGGTCTTCGGATCACCTGCACCGAAGTCCACGCCCGAACCCCAAACGCCGGCATACAGGCCAACCGGGCTGGTGTAGGTGAAACCGGCCTGCAGGGTCGGATCCTCGTCGGTCTGCGACACACCACGGAACAGGTAATCGGAAACAGCGGTGACGTTCCAGCTGTACGGCGATTCGTTTTCCTGGGCGCTGGCGGCGAACGGGGCGGCCAGGGTCAGGGCAGCGGCAATGGCGAGGCAGGCACGGGCGTGCTTCATGAGCGTCTCCGGTGGGGGCGGTGGCGTGGAAGGCGGGGAGCGGGCGTAGCGGCCGGAGCGGGACAGCTCCGGTTCACGAATTTTTAACCAGTTTGCTATTGCGATGCAACATGTGCCGGCCGTGGCGATGCCCCATCCGGGCCGGTCGGCAAGCGGCGATGCCCGGTAGAATCAGCGGTTTCCCCGTTCAGAGCCGTGCCCACGCCATGACCGACGCCTCCTCCGCCCTGACCCGCCACTACGCCGAGGAACTGGACGCCATCCGCGCCCAGGGCCTGTTCAAGTCCGAGCGGATCATCACCAGCCCGCAGTCGGCCGAGATCACCCTCGAGGACGGCCGCACGGTGCTGAACTTCTGTGCCAACAACTACCTGGGCCTGGCCGACCATCCGGACCTGATCCAGGCCGCCAAGGATGCGCTGGACACCCACGGCTTCGGCATGGCCTCGGTGCGCTTCATCTGTGGTACCCAGGACCTGCACAAGCAGCTGGAGAAGCAGATCGCCGACTTCTTCGGCAAGCAGGACACCATCCTGTACGCGGCCTGCTTCGATGCCAACGGCGGCCTGTTCGAGCCGCTGCTCGGCGAGAACGACGCGATCATTTCCGATGCGCTGAACCACGCTTCGATCATTGACGGCGTGCGCCTGTGCAAGGCCAAGCGCTTCCGCTATGCCAACTGCGACATGGCCGACCTGGAAGCCCAGCTGCAGGCCGCCGACGCCGCCGGCTGCAAGACCAAGCTGATCACCACCGACGGCGTGTTCTCGATGGACGGCTTCATTGCGCCGCTGGACGAGATCACCGCGCTGGCGAAGAAGTACAACGCGCTGGTGCACATCGACGAATGCCACGCTACCGGCTTCCTCGGTGCCAGCGGCCGCGGCTCGGCCGAAGTGAAGGGCGTGCTGGAAAAGATCGACATCATCACCGGCACCCTGGGCAAGGCCATGGGTGGTGCACTGGGCGGCTTCACCTGCGCCAGCGCCGAGGTGATCGAGCTGCTTCGCCAGCGTTCGCGCCCGTACCTGTTCTCCAACTCGCTGCCGCCGCATGTGGTGGCCGCCGGCATCAAAGCGTTCGAGATGCTGGCCGCCGCTGACGATCTGCGCGACACCCTGGTGGAAAACACCCGCTACTTCCGCGAAAAGATGGTCGCCGCCGGTTTCGACGTGAAGCCGGGCGTACACCCGATCAGCCCGGTGATGCTGTACGACGCACCGCTGGCGCAGAAGTTCGCCGAGCGCCTGCTGGAAGAAGGCATCTACGCGATCGGCTTCTTCTTCCCGGTGGTGCCCAAGGGCCAGGCCCGCATCCGCACCCAGATCAGCGCCGCGCACAGTCGCGAGCATCTGGACCGCGCAATCGATGCGTTCACCCGCATCGGTGTCGAGCTGGGCGTGATCAAGGGTTGATCCCCACCGGCCAAAGCGTGCCGACCAAGGTCGGCACCTACCAGGCGTGAGGGCATGCCGACCGAGGTCGGCACCTTCCCGGCATCACTTCTTTTTCTTCTTGCCCTTCGGCTCGTCCTTGCTGGCCACCACTACCGGCTTGGCGGCAGCATCCTGGCCGTTGCCCTTGGCAACGCGGATGCCGTTGGCCTTCATCCAGGCGTCGAACTCGTCGGCGGTCATCTTCTTGTCGCCGTTGCTCATCAGGAAGCGGTAGCTGCCGCGACCATCCAGCTCCGGGGTCTTCACTTCCACCACCGGGGTCTCGGCCGGCGTTTCCGCCTTGGCCACCTTCTTGTGGCCACCACAGGCGGTCAGCAGCACCATCGGCAGCAGCAGGCCTGCGCAGCGCAGGGTTTGGTTGAGGGTCGGGTGGTACATGGGCAGGCTCCGTTCGGGAAATTCAGCAGCCAGACGCCCCCTACGCCTGGAACGGTGGCCGGCAACCGCCGGCCGCGGGCGATGATCAGCCCGGTGCAGCGGCCCCCAGCCGCTGCTGGTCACTGACCTCCAGCACCCGCCACTGGCCCTTGCCGAGATCGCCGAGCTGCAGCCCGCCGATCGCAACCCGGACCAGGCGCAGCACCTGCAGGTCGAAGGCCGCCAACAGGCGGCGGATGTGGCGGTTGCGGCCCTCGTCGAGGACCACCTCCAGCCACGCGGTCTTATCGCCGCTGCGCAGCACGCGCACAGCCTGGGCGACGAGGAACTCGCCCTCGTCTTCGACACCGGCGCGCAGCGCGGCCAGGGTGTCCTCGTCGGGCAGGCGGTCCACCTGCACGTGATAGGTCTTCTGCGGCCCGGTCTCCGGATCGGTCAGATGCGCGGCCCACTGCGGATCATTGCTGAACAACAGCAGCCCTTCACTGGCCTTGTCCAGGCGCCCGACCGGCGCGATCCACGGCAGGCCGGCACCATCGAAGCACCGGTACACGGTATCGCGGCCACGCTCATCCTGCGCGGTGGTCACCACCCCACGCGGTTTGTTGAGCATCAGGTACAGGCGCTGCGGCGCGCCCATCGGCTGGCCATCGACCTCGATCGGCGGCGCCGGCTGCCCAATCGGGAATTCGGGATCCCGCACGATGCGGCCGGAGACGCGCACGCGGCCATCGGCGATCCAGCGCGCGGCCTCGCTGCGCGAACACACGCCGGCCTTGGACAGCACGCGCGCCAGGCCATGACGGACACCGGCGGCTGTGGCAGCGGGAGCCGCACGCCCACGCGGTGCGTGGGAGCGGGCGGCGGGGGCGGCAGGTGGGCGGCGCGTGCGCAAGCCTCTGCTCCCCGTGGCGCTTACTTCTTGTCGACCGGCTTGGTCTCAGCCGGTGCTTCGGCCGGGGCCGGAGTGGCGGCCGGAGCCGGACGCGCCTTGACCACACGCACGCCACGCGCCTTCATCCAGGCGTCGAACTCTTCGGCGGTCATGCGCTTGCCGTTCTGGCTCATGTCGAAGCGCCAGGGCGTGTTGTCGAATTCGGTCTGCGGCTTGTAGGCCGCCGGATCGTTCGGCTTCACTGCAGGGGCGCTCGGAATGGCCTTGGCGATGTTCTGGCAACCATCGATGCGCAGGCGCTGCAGCACCTGGTCCAGCGACTGCGACGGATCGTAGTTGCTGCTCAGCACGCCGGCCGGCATGCCCAGCTGGTTGCCACGGATGTAGAGCTCGTCGGCCACCGGCGCGATGGTCGTGGCCGGCAACGGCAGCGGCGAGGCGCTGGTGTTGACCGAGCAATCGACCGCAGCGTGGGCGGCGGGAACCAGGGCCAGCGCCAGGAAGGCGGCCGATGCAGAGCGCAGCATGAAGGGCATCCAGGAAAGGAAGTGACGCGGCGAGTTTAGCAATGCCGCGACAGCTTTCAAGCGCCACTTTCAATGAATACGGCAACTCATTGGTTTTACGGATAAAAACCCGACGAACGGTTGTTCCCGGACCGACGGACACGCGGATTCCGGGCCGCAGAAACAACAAGACCCGGCCGAAGCCGGGTCCTGCTGTGTCCTACTGGCAGAGCGTCAGAACTTAGTTCTGGACGTTCAGCTCGGTACGACGGTTCTTGGCGCGACCTTCCGGGTTGTCCGAACCATCCGGGTTGGTGTTCGGAGCAATCGGACGGCTCTCGCCGTAGCCGATCGGGCCGACCAGGCGACCGGCGTCAACGCCGTTCTTGGTCAGGTAGTTGTACACGGCGGTAGCACGACGCTCCGACAGCTTCTGGTTGTAAGCGTCGGTACCCTTCGAGTCGGTGTGACCGGCAACTTCAACGCGCAGATCCGGGTAACGCTTCAGGATCTCGGTGGCTTCGCTCAGGATCGCCACGGCGTCCGGACGCAGGTTCGACTTGTCGAAGTCGAAGTTGACGCCCTTCAGGTCGATGGAGACCGGCACCGGGCAACCGTCCGGACCGATGGTCTGACCCGGCTGCGAGTTCGGGCACTTGTCGTCGCAGTTGTTGACGCCGTCACCGTCGTCATCCAGGTCGGCGCAGCTCGGGGCAACCGGAGCCGGAGCCGGAGCAGCCGCGACCGGAGCCGGGCCCAGCGGGATCACGACGCCGACCGAAGCCAGCACGTCACCGAACCAGTCTTCCTTCGGAGCGGCAACGCTCTGGTCGTCGAAGTCAGCGCGGTAGGCCACTTCGGCGCGGACAGCAACGCGCTTTTCGAAGGTGGTCTGCAGGCCGACGCCCAGCTTGGCGGCAACGTTGCCGTCCTTACGCTGGCGCGGACCGTTGGCATTCAGCGCCGGGTACTCTTCTTCCGACTTCTGGTAGCCCAGGCCACCGACGATGTACGGGTTCCAGCCGCGGCCTTCCTTGATGAAGTGGCGACGCAGGTCCAGCGAGACGCCGTACTGCGACCAGTTCAGGTCCTTGTTCGAATCGAAGTTCGGGTTCTGATAGTTCAGCTCACCGTCCAGCGACCAGTTCGGGCTGATGAACTTGCCCAGGCCCAGGGTCACGAACGGAGCGTCATTGGTCAGACGGTCGCTGTCCTGGAAGTTGAAGCCGGCCGAACCGGTCAGGTACCAGCGGTCATCGAACTCCTGCGCCGAAGCTGCCTGGGCAAAAGCCAGGCCGCCCAGCAGCGCGGCAGTAAGGATCTTCTTGTTCATTGAGTACAGCTCCTATTTCGGGGGTATGAAACCGGTAGAGGCATGGGCCAGCACAAGTGCGTCGATGTACGACAGCCGATTCAGCACGCCACCGCCGCGAACATTATGCTCAGGCGGGTGAAGGCCATGTTAACAGTCCCGTAACATGTGAAGTGTTGCGCCCGACCGTCCGCCGGTCCGACGTTGAAACCCTATACAGGATGATGAAAATCCGCAAGACCCTCACGCTGCAAGGGTTTGACGGGGTTTAGGCGGGGAAAACGACATATTGCGCGGCGCGCTGCATCAAACGGTTCAGCGCGTCTGCGGAAACGTGAGGAACCTTATGATGGAGCCACGAACCCAGCCGGAGCCGTGATGAAAGCCGTCGCCCTGAGTCGTGAATCCGCCCCTGCCCTGTGCGATATCCACCTGCCTCCGCCGCTGCCTCCCCGGGGGCGTGACCTGCTGGTCCGGGTCGAGGCGGTTTCAGTCAACCCCGTCGATGGCAAGCAGCGTGCCAGCACGGATCCGGCCACGCTCCAGGCACCCCGCGTGCTGGGTTGGGACGCTGCCGGCGTGGTCGAGGCAATCGGCGACGAGGCGAGCCTGTTTGCCTCCGGTGACGAGGTTTATTACGCAGGCGATGTCACCCGCCCCGGCTGCAATGCGCAGTACCACTGGGTGGATGAACGCCTGGTCGCGCGCAAGCCAACCACGCTGGATTTCGCTGAAGCCGCAGCGCTGCCGCTGACCACGCTCACCGCCTGGGAGCTGCTGTTCGAGCGCATGCCGCTGCGGCTGGACGATCGCCGCCACGCCGGCCAGCACCTGCTGGTGATCGGCGGTGCGGGCGGGGTCGGCTCGATGGCAATCCAGCTGGGCCGCCATGCGGGTTTCGAGGTGATCGCCACGGCGTCGCGCGAGGCCTCGGCCGACTGGTGCCGGCAGATGGGTGCCCGGCACGTGATCGACCATCGGCAACCACTTCAGGCCCAGCTGCAGGCGCTGGGCATCGACACGGTGCAGGTCGCACTCAACCTGGCCGACACCGATCACTACTGGGACGAACTGGGCCTGCTGCTGGCGCCGCAGGGACATGTGGGCCTGATCGTCGAGCCGCGTGGGCCGCTGCGCATCGGCGATCCCTACAAAGCCAAGTGCATCGGCATCCACTGGGAGTTCATGTTCGCGCGCTCGCGCTTTGCCACTGCCGACTGCATCGAGCAGCACCGCATCCTCAGCCGCACGGCCAGCATGATCGATGCCGGCCAGCTGCGCGGCACCCTCAGTGAAAGCCTGGGCCCGATCAATGCGGCAAATCTGGACATCGCGCATCAGCGCCTGGCCAGCGGACGCACGGTGGGCAAGCTGGCGCTGGCAGGCTGGGGTGACTGAGCCAGGCTGGAACGCCGATGTAAAGCCGAGCCCATGCCCGGCCGTGCGGTCTGATCGTAGCGTCGAGCGTGCTCGACTGATTCATCAGGAGCAGTCGAGCAAGCTCGACGCCACTGTAGCGGCGGATTGATCGGCATCTGTATCTATGGAAGTGACTGAAGCGGGATTACGGTGGAAACAGATTCCTCTCCCCCGAGACCGCCATGCCCACCGCCCTGCCCTTGCGCCTGCTGCAACTGATCACCGGCCTGTTCCTGTACGGATTCGGCGCCTCGCTGATGATCCGTGCGGCCATCGGCGTGGCGCCCTGGGATGTCCTGTCACAGGGCATCGCCGCGCAGACGCCGCTGTCGTTCGGCCTGGCGACCAATGTCATCGGCGCACTGGTGCTGCTGCTGTGGTGGCCGCTGCGGCAGAAACCGGGTGTCGGCACCGTGCTCAACGTGATGCTGATCGGCCCTTCCGCGCAGTTCGGGCTATGGTTGCTGCCGCCGGCCGTCGGCCTTGGCTGGCAGCTGGCGATGTTCTGCGCGGGCATGCTGCTGGTCGCGCTGGCCACCGGCCTGTACATCGGCGCCAGGCTTGGCCCTGGCCCGCGCGACGGCCTGATGACCGGCCTGCATGCCCGCACCGGCTGGCCGATCTGGAAGGTGCGCAGCCTGATCGAAGGCAGCGTATTGCTGCTGGGCTGGTGGCTGGGCGGCAATGTCGGCCTCGGCACCCTCGCCTTCGCCCTGCTGATCGGTCCGCTGTGTGGTGTCACGCTGGGCTGGTTCGGGATCGGTCGCACCCCGGTAGTGGGGGGGGGGGGGGGGGGGGCGCCGGCCCCCGGGGGGGGCGCCCGGGGCGGGCGGCGGGCGCGCGGGCCCCC
>NZ_JAWIRT010000006.1:173824-179518 GCF_036320045.1 Stenotrophomonas sp. SMYL20
CACCCCGGTAGTGCCGGCCGCTGGCCGGCAGCCGCAGTCCCCCTGATCTGCCCAGGATGCCGGCCAGCGGCCGGCACTACCGCCCCCGGAGTTCGGGGACAGCGCCGCAGGCGCGGGGGCGTGGAGGCCGGTAAGTGGGGCCCGCGGTTCGCGCAGCGAATTGCGGGAGCGACAGCACGCATGTGCCGAGCGTACCCGGCCAGCGGCCGGCACTACCAAACCGTCAGACAGCGGCCAGCCCCTCCCAGCGAAGCGGCCCTTGCCCCGGCCGCCGTTTCGCGGCACGCTTCGCGCTTCCGTACGCAAGCGTATCGACAATGTCGCCAGCCAACGAAAGCGCCTACCCCCATCTGTTCGCCCCGCTGGACCTGGGCTTCACCCAGCTGCGCAACCGCGTATTGATGGGCTCGATGCACACCGGCCTGGAGGATCGCGCCCGCGACTTCCCGCGGCTGGCGGCCTACTTCGCCGAACGCGCCGAGGGCGGTGTCGGCCTGATCGTCACCGGTGGCTTCGCGCCGAACGTGGTCGGCTGGCTGAAGCCGTTCGGCGGCAAGCTGTCCTGGCCCTGGGAAGTACGTCCGCATCGGCAGCTCACCGCCGCCGCGCACCAGCACGGCGCGAAGATCTGCCTGCAGCTGCTGCATGCCGGCCGCTATGCCTACCACCCTTTGTCGGTGGCGCCGTCGAAGCTGAAGGCACCGATCAACCCGTTCACCCCGCGTGCGTTGTCGGCCAGCGGCGTCGAGCGGCATATCGCCGACTACGCACGCAGCGCGAAGCTGGCCCGCGAGGCTGGCTACGACGGTGTGGAAGTGATGGGCTCGGAGGGCTACCTCATCAACGAGTTCATCGCCCCGCGCACCAACAAGCGCACCGACCGCTGGGGCGGCGATGCCAACCAGCGCATGCGCTTCGCGGTCGAGATCGTGCGCCGCATCCGCGAGGCCTGTGGCCCGGACTTCATCATCATCTACCGCCTGTCGCTGGTGGACCTGGTGGAGGACGGCAGCAACTGGGAGGAGATCGTGCAGCAGGCGCAGGCCATCGAGGCCGCCGGCGCGACGATCATCAATTCCGGCATCGGCTGGCACGAAGCCCGTATTCCGACCATTGCCACCTCGGTGCCGCGCGCTGCCTTCGCCGGGGTCACCGCCAAGCTCAAGCCGCATGTGAAGGTGCCGCTGGTGGCGACCAACCGCATCAACATGCCCGACGTGGCCGAGCGCATCCTGGCCGGCGGCGGCGCCGACATGGTGTCGCTGGCGCGGCCGCTGCTGGCCGACCCGCAATGGCCGAACAAGGCCCGTGCCGGCCGCGCCGAGGCAATCAACACCTGCATCGCCTGCAACCAGGCCTGCCTGGACCACGTGTTCGAGAACAAGCTGGCCAGCTGCCTGGTCAATCCGCGCGCCGCCCACGAGACCGAGCTGGTCTATCGCCCCACCGCCACGCCGAAGAAAGTTGCCGTGGTCGGTGCTGGCCCGGCAGGCCTGGCGTGTGCCACCGTCGCTGCCCAGCGCGGCCACCAGGTCACCCTGTTCGATGCCAACGAGGAGATCGGCGGCCAGTTCAACGTGGCCAAGCGCATCCCCGGCAAGGAAGAGTTCCACGAGACCCTGCGCTACTTCCGCCACACGCTGGCCGAAACCGGCGTGCAGCTGCGCCTCGGCACCCGCGCCGATGCCGCCACCCTGGCCGGCTTCGACGAGGTGGTGCTGGCCACCGGCATCACCCCGCGCAAGGTCGACTTCCCCGGCGCCGACCACGCCAAGGTGGTCAGCTACCTGGACGTGCTGCTGGGCCGGGTTGAAGTGGGCACCAATGCGGCAATCATCGGCGCCGGCGGCATCGGCTTCGATGTCGGCGAGTTCCTCAGCCACGCAGGTGAGTCACCCTCCCTCGACCCGCAACGCTGGATGGCCGAATGGGGCGTGGACAGCGCGTTCGAGGCCCGCGGCTCGCTGGGCCGGCCCGAGGTCGAGGCGTCACCGCGTCGGCTCTGGCTGCTGCAGCGCAGCCCGGGCAAGCCCGGCGCGCGACTGGGCAAGACCACTGGCTGGATTCACCGCGCCACACTGAAGGCCAAGGGCGTGCGAATGCTCGGTGGCGTCGAGTACCTGGGCGTGGACGACGAGGGCCTGCGCATCCGCGTGGAAGGCAGCGAACAGCTGCTGCCGGTCGACCATGTGGTGATCTGCGCCGGGCAGGAACCGAACCGTGCATTGCAGGCCGAACTGCAGGCCGCCGGCATCAACGCGCAGCTGATCGGGGGTGCCGATGTGGCCGCCGAACTGGATGCGAAGCGGGCCATCGACCAGGGCAGCCGGGTGGCCGCCGCGCTCTGATGAGCGCCTGAATGGGGGGCGGAATGTGATTTCCGTCACCCCTGCCGAACCTGAATGTCAAGCCGGGCGGTTCACGATGCGTTCGGCTATCCCCCCCTACCTTGCGCCATCTTTCCGCTCACCAGCCAGTTTCCGGTGAGCCGGCGCAGCCCCCTCGATCGGTACTGATCGTTTCTTTTGGGGCTGCCCACGGGGCGGCCCCGATGGCCGCCTCCCCATGACGCCAAGTCGTACCCCGCCTCCTGTCGCCCCCGCGGCCGGAACCGGAGCGTGCGGCCCATACGGAGCAAGGAGTTATATGAAACTGGCCTGGATTCTCTGGCTGTCGCAGTTGTTGCCTCAGCCGGCCGCTGATTCATTGTGTTTGAGCACCACCGTTTACCTGGAAGCCCGCGACCAGACCCTGCGTGGCCAGCAGGCCGTCGCCGAGGTCGCCCTGCGCCGCCTCGACAGTGGCCTGTGGGGCGACTCCATGTGCCAGGTGGTCACCGCGCGCAAGCAGTTCGCACCGACCATCGTCTCGCCCGGCACCCAGCTGGGCAATGATGCGGCCTGGAGCGAGGCGATGAACGTGGCCTTCGACGCCGAGCGCAACTGGGCGCTGCCGGCCGGCGAGCGCCGCGAGATCGTGCCCGGTGCCAGCCACTTCGCCGCGCTGTCCATCGCCAGCCCGAACTGGCGCAATGCCTACCAGGTGGCCACCATCGGCGATCACACCTTCTATAAGGTGCAGAACCTCAAGCCGCGGCAGTCGTAACGATCCGTGCTGGCGGCAGCGTTGCCGCCCGCTGGCAAGCTCTGGGATAGTGGGCGTTTCCCGCCCGCATCACCTGGAGTTCCCATGAAGCTGTACAGCAAGCCCGGTGCCTGTTCCACCGCCGACCACATCGCCCTGCAGTGGACCGGCCAGCCGTTCGAGGTTGAACTGCTGAACAAGGACACCCTGAAGGGCCCGGAATTCCTCAAGATCAATCCGGCCGGTGCCGTCCCCGCACTGGTCGACGGCGACTTCGTGCTGCTGCAGAACGCCGCGATCATGGGCTATATCGCCGACAGCTTCCCGCAGGCCGGCCTCGGCGGCGACGGCAGCCCGCGCCAGCGCGCCGAAGCCACCCGCTGGCTGGCCTTCGTCAATTCCGATGTGCATCCTGCCTTCTCGCCGCTGTTCGCGCCGGGCAAGTTCATTGCCGACGAGAGCCAGTTCGATGCGATCCGCGCCGCCGCGCACAAGCGCCTGCGCGCCCTGTTCGAGACCGCCGACAAGCAGCTGGCCGACAAGCCGTGGCTGGCCGGCTTCCGCAGCTTCGCCGACCCGTACTTCTACATCACGCTGCGCTGGGCTGCTGGCACCAAGGTCGACCTGTCCGGCCTGGACAACCTGGCCGCCTACAAGGCGCGCATGGATGCCGATGCCGGTGTGCAGGCCGCGCTGAAGGCCGAAGGCCTGGCCTGATCCAGACCATGGGTCGGAGCCGTCTGCGCAGCAGACGGCTCTGCCCCCATCGTTGCAATCGCCACACTCAGCCGATCTGGCGGATCACTTCGCCCTTGGCATCGCGCAGGTAGGTCGGCACCACTTCGATGCGCAGCGCCGCCGCCACCGTGTAGATGCCGCGCTCGGCCCGCACGCCTGCCAGCGCCTGCAGTCCCGACTCGTCCAGTGCCCAGCGCGCGCTGTCGGCCGATACCTCGCTGGTTTCACCGCCCGCGGCCGGAATGAATTCCCACTGCCGCTCGCGGCTGACCAGTTCCAGTGATTTGCCGTGGCGCAGGCGCAATGGCAGCAGCTCGCACACGCTGGCCACCTGGCCCGCACCGAGCACCAGGGTGGTGACGCCCGCTTCCTGGCGCCAGTCCAGCGTCTCGATGAACAGCATGCCGGTGCTGGAGCCCTCGCGCTCGCTGCCGGCCTGCACCTGTGCAGCCAATGCCGGATCCTCCAGCAGGTTGCCGCGATGCAGGTCGCTGATCCACAGCGGCATCGCCGGTTGCAGCGCCTGCAGCACGCCGCGCGTCGACCAGCGCTTGACCGCTTCCATCTCCTCATCGGTCAACCCGACCAGCTGCAGGAACTGCAGGTGGCCATTGGCGGTGTCGCGTGCGGGCAACTGCGGATCTGCGACGAAGGCCAGATGGCACAAGCGCGTGTTGGTCTCCAACGCGATCGGGCCGTTGGCGTTGAGGTGGTGGCCATCCTCGAACACGTTGCCACTGCCGAACACATAGCGCGCCAGGTTCTGCAGCAGGTTCATCGGCCACGCCGGTGGCGTGCTGCCGGCGTTCTCACCGGCGTCGGCAGCGAGGCGGAAGGTCAGCTCGAAACCATAGCCACTGGCGGTGGCATCACTGCTCTCCTTGGCGTACAGCTCGGAGAAGCCGTAGGTGATGTAATGCCAATGCGGTACCGGCGCATCCGCCCAGTACACGCTGATGCCATCCAGCGGATCCTGGCCACCGAGCGTGTACGGAAGCGCGGTGCCGAAGTGACGCGGTTCCTGCCCGGCATACAGCGGCGCCAGCGCCGCATTGATCGCGTCCCAGCCGGGGGTATCGGTGTCGTCGTGGTCGTCCTGCACGCGGGACTCCTTGTGGGGAAGTGAACCGATCACTTTACGCGGTGGCTCAGGCCTGCACGACCTCGCCGCCGCCATTGACCACGGCCGCCTGGGTCTCCTGCCACCAGCGCTGCGCCAATGCCGGGCTGCGCGCCTTGCCCACCGCCGCCAGCAGTTCCGGGCACAGGCGCTCCAGTGCCAGCGCATCGGTGCAGCGTTCGATCTTCAACTGCATGAAATAGCCCTTCAGGCCCAGATGCCGACGCACGGCCTCACTCATCGCGTCGTACAGTTGCTGGTACAGCGCCGGGTCCTGTTCACGGCCGGTGCTGATGCTGCGCGTCGGTGCGGTTTCGACACTTCCGCCGATCACTTCAATCAGGCCCTGCGCGGCCAACTGCTCCAGTGCATCCGGCGGTGCGCGCAGGCCTTCGAACAGGCCGCGCAATTCAGTGTCATCGCGATGGCCGTCGACCATCAGCAGGATCGAACGCAGTGCCGCCGGCAGGCGCCGACCACGGTCCTCGATTTCCTGGCGGCCAGCGGCCGTCTTGGCGTGCAGCAAAGCCATTGCCTCCCCCCAATCTCTCGATGCGCAATGCCAGCGCGCCCTGGCGGGCGCGCTCCCCTGTGTGCCATCCCCGGACGGCACGCGCCTTCCCCGGCGCGCACCGCGTGTTGCAGGTCGATGACAGGCCGAGCTTAGCGCAAGTGCTGCGGGTAGTGCCGGCCGCTGGCCGGCAACCTCGGGATTGATGGGGGTGCCGGACAGCGGCCGGCACTACCGGATC
>NZ_JAWIRT010000006.1:179528-190590 GCF_036320045.1 Stenotrophomonas sp. SMYL20
GTCGTGGGGGGGGGGGTGCGCGGGCGGGCCCCGCCGCCTCGGCGTGTTGGTGGGGGGGGCCCCCCCCCCCCGCCCGCCACTACCGGATCAGCGTCCCAGCACGCGGCGGATCTCCTCCAGCGCGCTGGGATCATCCAGCGTCGACAGGTCACCCGGGTCGCGCTGCTCGGCCAGCGCCTGCAACGAGCGCCGCAGCAGCTTGCCAGAGCGGGTCTTGGGCAAGGCATTGACCACGTGCACGTGCGCCGGGCGCGCGACCGCACCAAGCGAAGTCGTCACCGTCGCCATCATCTCGGCCACCACCGGCGCCGGATCCTCGCCATCGAGCCCCTGCTTGAGAGTGACGAACACCAGCGGCACCTGCCCCTTCAGTTCGTCCTTGACCCCGATCACCGCCGCCTCGGCCACGCGCGGATGACTGGAAATGGCCTCCTCGATCTCGCGCGTGCCCAGGCGGTGCCCGGCCACGTTGATCACATCGTCGGTACGGCCGAGGATGAAGGTATAACCATCGTCGTCACGGATCGCCCAGTCCAGCGAGCTGTACAGCAGCTCCTTGAAGTGGCTGAAGTAGCTCTGCAGGAAACGGCTGTCGTCGTTCCACACCGTGCTCATGCAGCCCGGCGGCAGCGGCGGCGACACCACCAGCACGCCCTTCTGCCCCGGTGCCACTTCCTCGCCGGTGTTCTCGTCGATCACCTTCATCCGGTAGCCGAGATTGGGGAACCCGGGCGAGCCGAAACGCACCGGCTTCATCTCCAGGCCCGGCAGCAGGGTCAGTGCCGGCCAGCCGGTTTCGGTCTGCCAGTAATTGTCGATGATCGGCTTGCCGAGCGCTTCGCTGATCCAGTGCGCGGTCGGTTCGTCCAGCGGCTCGCCGGCCAGGAACAGGTACTTCAGCGCGCCCAGGTCGTGGCGATGGATGAAGTCCGCGTCGTGCTTCTTCAGCACGCGGATGGCGGTGGGAGACGAGAACATCGTGCGCACGTTGTACTGCTCGCACAGCGCCCACCAGATGCCCGGGTCCGGATTCGTCGGCAGCCCTTCGTAGAGCAGCGAGGTACAGCCGCCGATCAGCGGGCCGTACACGTTGTAGGAATGGCCGACCGCCCAGCCGACGTCGGAGGTGGAGAACATCACCTGGCCCGGCCTGCAGTCGAAAACCGTTTCCATCGACTGCGCCATCGCCACCGCATAGCCCCCCACATCGCGCTGCACGCCCTTCGGCTTGCCGGTGGTGCCGGAGGTATACAGCAGATAGCTCGGCTCGCTCGCTTCCAGCCACTGCACCGGCACGTCGACTTCACCGATCTGCGCACGCAGCTCGGCGTAGTCCACATCGCGGCCCGGCACGCGTGGTTCGGCGGCATCCAGCCCACGCGACACGATCAGCACGTGCGGCGGTGGCGACGTGGCTTCGGCGCAGGCTGCATCGACCATCGGCTTGTACGGAATCAGCTTGCCACCGCGCATGCCGGCATCGGCGGCGATCAGCAGCTTGGGCTTGGCATCGTCGATGCGCAGCGCCAGGTTGTGCGCGGCGAAGCCACCGAACACCACCGAGTGCACCGCACCGATGCGCGCGCAGGCCAGCATCGCGAACACCGCTTCGGCCATGTTCGGCATGTAGATCACCACGCGGTCACCGTGACCGACGCCGAGGTGCTTGAGCACGGCGGCGAAGTCGTTCACTTCGCGATACAGCTGGCGATAGGTGATTTCGCGGGTGCTGTTGGTTTCGGTGGAGATGGCGACCAGCGCGAGCTGGTCGGCGCGCTCGGCCAGGTGGCGGTCGACGGCGTTGTAGCAGAGATTGGTTTCACCACCGACGAACCAGCGCCGGAACGGCGGGTTGCTGTAGTCGAGCACCTGCTGCGGCGGTTTGTGCCAATGGATGCGCTTGGCTTCCTCGCCCCAGAAGGCCTCCGGCTCGTCGATCGAGCGACGATAGGTTTCCTCGTAGTTCATGACGCAGCCCTCCCAGACAAAGTCATGGGTTCGAGGATAGTCCGGCGCTGGCGCGCGGGCCGCCCTACCTTGGTAGGGGGTGGGGTTCTGTTCTGCAGGGCTTGCAGCCCTGCACCTGCAGAGGCCGAAGCAACAGCAGAAGCTGGTTTCCTGGGGGATGGCGGGGTGGGTCCGGTTGCGGGGGGCGCCGTAAATCCGTCCATGGAGGCTCGGTCGCCGCGTCCATGCGGCTCACGCCCCCGCAACCGGACCCACCCCGCCTTCGACAGTTTCCTGCGATCTGTCGGAAAGGCGTATTGCTCTGGTAGATGTCGACCTTGGTCGACTGCTCTGGTGGGTGTCGACCTTGGTCGACACGGTAGATCCACGCCATGCGTGGATGATTCATTCGATATCTGACAGAAGAATCGTGTCGACCAAGGTCGACACCTACCAACAGCCGCGCGGAACAAAGCCGCAGTTACCAACAGCCGCGGGAACCTGTCGAAGGTGGGACGGTGTCGGAGTGCGGGGTGTCAGCCGCATGGATGCGGCTGCCAAGCCTACAGGGACGTACTTGCGGCGTCCCCGCACTCCGACACCGTCCCGCCAACCCACGGATAGCCCGCTTCTGACGTTGACGTTGATTCTGCAGGTGCAGGGCTGCAAGCCCTGCCGAACCCCTAGAACGGAGTCGCGGACTCGAACGCGAGCGGCTCGCCCGTCACTGGATGGGTGAACCGCAGGCTGCGCGCATGCAGATGCACACGCTGCGCCGGCGCGGCGTCATACAGCACATCGCCAACGATGGGATGGCCGAGACTGGCCATGTGCAGGCGCAGCTGATGGCTGCGGCCAGTGATCGGTTCCAACGCCACGCGGGTGCGCTGCGCTTCAACATCACGTGCCATTACGTGCCAACGTGTCAGCGCCGGTTTGCCGCGTTCGTGATCGACCATCTGCTTCGGCCGGTTCGGCCAGTCCACGATCAACGGCAGGTCCACTTCGCCGGCATCGCCTTCAGGCAGCCCCTCCACGATCGCTTCGTAACGCTTGCCAACCTGGCGCTGCTCGAACTGCATCGACAACGCCACCTGCATGTCCTTCCCGCGCGCATGCAGCAGCAGGCCGGAGGTCACCTGGTCCAGGCGGTGCACGGTCAGTGCATCCGGGTACAGCGCCTGCAGGCGCGCGACCACGCAGTCCTGGTTCTCGGCGCTGCGGCCAGGCACGGACAGCAGGCCGGCCGGCTTCTCGGCCACCAGCAGCGCGTCGTCGATGTAATGCAGGTGGATCATCAGTTCCTGTATTCCTCAAACAGCAACGGGGAAGCCTGAGCTTCCCCGTTGCTGCGTACCGACCAGCGGTCGGTACCTACCTTGATGGAAGACGTACCGGCTCGCGCCGGTACCGCCTGCATCAGCCCAGCAGGTGGGCGACGCCGGCGCGCTCTTCTTCCAGCTCGGCCAGGGTCTTGTCGATGTACTTCTGGCTGAAGTCGTCGATCGGCAGATCCTTGACCAGGGTGTACTTGCCGTTCTCGGTGGTCACGGCGAAGCCGAAGATCACGCCTTCCGGAATGCCGTAGGAACCGTCGGACGGCACGCCCATGGTGACCCACTTGCCGTTGCTGCCCAGCACCCAGTCACGCACGTGGTCGATGGCTGCGTTGGCGGCCGAAGCAGCCGAGGACGAGCCACGGGCTTCGATGATCGCCGCGCCGCGCTTGCCGACGGTCGGGATGAAGGTGTTGGCGTTCCACTCCTGGTCGTTGATCGCATCGGCGATCGACGCACCATCGGCGGTGGCGAAACGGTAGTCCGGGTACATGGTCGGGCTGTGGTTGCCCCATACGACCAGCTTCTCCATGCCACCGACCGGCTTGCCGAGCTTGGTCGACAGCTGGCTCAGTGCGCGGTTGTGGTCCAGGCGCAGCATGGCGGTGAAGTTCTCCGGCTTCAGGTCCGGGGCCGACTTCATCGCGATGTAGGCGTTGGTGTTGGCCGGGTTACCGACCACCAGCACCTTCACGTCACGGCTGGCGACCTTGTTCAGCGCCGCGCCCTGGGCGGTGAAGATCTTGGCGTTTTCCAGCAGCAGGTCCTTGCGCTCCATGCCCGGGCCACGCGGACGCGCGCCAACCAGCAGGGCGATGTCGGCGTCCTTGAACGCGACTTCGGCGTCATCGGTGCCGACCATGCCGGCCAGCAGCGGGAAGGCGCAGTCTTCCAGCTCCATCATCACGCCCTTCAGGGCGGCCTGGGCCTTGTCGACCGGCAGTTCCAGCAGCTGCAGGATGACCGGCTGGTCCTTGCCCAGCATTTCGCCGGAGGCGATGCGGAACAGCAGGGCATAACCGATCTGGCCGGCGGCGCCGGTCACGGCAACACGAACGGGTGCTTTCATGGGGGTTTCCTCTTGCTTGCAAGCGTTTGATGGGACGCCGCGGGCGTGGCCACGCAGGCCTGGCGGGCGGCGGGGAACAGGGAAACGGCCACCCGAGGGTGGCCGTTTCGAAGGGGGATCAGGCGGCGAGGTGCTTGTTCCACTCCGCGACGCGCTCGGCCTGGGCGGCCAGCACGGCGTCGACGTCGCCTTCCAGGGTGATCGAATGGATCACGTCGCCCTGCTTGACCGAATCGACGATGGCCTGGCCTTCCAGGACCTTGCCGAAGACGGTGTGGCGGCCGTCCAGCCAGTCGGTCTTGATGTGGGTGATGAAGAACTGGCTGCCGTTGGTGTTCGGGCCGGCGTTGGCCATCGACAGCGAGCCGACCTCGTGCTTCACGCCATTCTTCTCGTCTTCGAACTTGTAGCCCGGGCCGCCGGTGCCACGACCCTGCGGGCAGCCGCCCTGGATCATGAAGTCGGCGATCACGCGGTGGAAGATCAGGCCGTCATAGAAACCGTGCTTGACCAGGTTCACGAAGTTGGCCACGGTCAGCGGCGCCTTGTCGGCGAACAGCTCGACCTTGATCGGGCCCTGGGTGGTGTCGAAAGTGGCGATGAGGGACATGAAGATCCTTGATGCAGAGGGGAACGCGTCTAGCCACCTAGTTTACACCTGCCTCGTGGCGGCGGCGGCTTCGACCATGGGCGCAGATCCGGGCTTCAGCCACGGGACGGGGTGCCCCGCGGTGCAGGCCAGGCGGCCTCGACCGGCGCCGCGGCCCCCCAGCTGAATGGGCCCCATGACGGGTGTGAAATCCACCTTTTCGCGAATCGTCAAGTTCGACGTATAATGTTGGACTTCTTTTTCCAAATCCGGCGCCGACTGGCCCCCTTTCGTATGTCCATCGAAAATCTTCGCAACATCGCCATCGTCGCCCACGTCGACCATGGCAAGACCACCCTGGTCGACCAGCTGCTGAAGCAGTCCGGCACCCTGTCCGAGCGTACCGTCCTCGCCGAGCGCGTGATGGACAGCAACGACCAGGAAAAGGAACGCGGCATCACCATCCTGGCCAAGAACACCGCCATCACCTGGGAAGACAAGAAGACCGGTATCAAGAACCGGATCAACATCGTCGACACCCCCGGCCACGCCGACTTCGGTGGTGAGGTCGAGCGCGTGCTGTCGATGGTCGACACGGTGCTGATCCTGGTCGATGCGATGGACGGCCCGATGCCGCAGACCCGCTTCGTGACCCAGAAGGCCTTCGCGATGGGCTTCAAGCCGATCGTCGTGGTCAACAAGGTCGACCGTCCGGGCGCCCGTCCGGAATGGGTGATCGACCAGGTCTTCGACCTGTTCGACAAGCTCGGCGCCACCAACGAGCAGCTGGACTTCCCGATCGTCTACGCCTCCGGCCTGAACGGCTACGCTGGCCTGGAAGACACCGTGCGCGACGGCGACATGACCCCGCTGTACGAAGCGATCATGCAGCACGCGCCGCGTCCGGAAGTGGACCCGGAAGGCCCGTTCCAGATGCGCATCAGCCAGCTGGACTACAACAACTTCGTGGGCGTGATCGGCATCGGCCGCATCCAGCGCGGCACCCTGAAGAAGAACATGCAGGTCGCGGTCATCGACCGTGAAGGCAAGAAGCGCAACGGCAAGGTGCTGCAGGTACTGGGCTTCATGGGCCTGGAGCGCATCGAGCAGGATACCGCCGAGGCCGGCGACATCGTGGCCATCTCCGGCATCCAGGAGCTGACCATCTCCGACACCATCTGCGCCCCGGATACCCCGGAAGCGCTGCCGGCGCTGACCGTCGACGAGCCGACCATCTCGATGACCTTCCAGGTCAACAACTCGCCGTTCGCCGGCAACAAGGACCTGTCCGGTGGCAAGTTCCTGACCAGCCGCCAGATCAAGGACCGCCTGGACCGTGAAAAGGTCCACAACGTGGCCCTGAAGGTCGAGCAGCTGGAAGACGCCGACAAGTTCCTGGTCTCCGGCCGTGGCGAACTGCACCTGTCGGTGCTGATCGAGAACATGCGTCGCGAAGGCTACGAGCTGGCCGTGTCGCGCCCGGAAGTGATCATCAAGGAAATCGACGGCCAGATGATGGAGCCGATCGAGCAGCTGGTGGTGGACATCGAAGAAATCCACCAGGGCGGCGTGATGGAAAAGCTGGGCACCCGCAAGGGCCAGCTGAAGAACATGGAATCGGACGGCAAGGGCCGCGTGCGCCTGGAATACTCGATCCCGGCCCGTGGCCTGATCGGTTTCCAGAACGAGTTCAAGACCCTGACCCAGGGTTCGGGCCTGCTGTTCCACGTGTTCGACCACTACGGCCCGAAGGAACAGGGCGCGATCGCCAAGCGCATCAACGGCGTGATGATCGCCAATGCGCCGGGCACCACGCCGGCCTACTCGCTGGGCCCGCTGCAGGAGCGCGGCAAGCTGTTCGCTGCTGAAGGCGACAACGTGTATGAAGGTCAGCTGGTCGGCATCCACTCCAAGGACAACGACCTGACCGTCAACGCGATCAAGACCAAGCCGCTGACCAACATGCGCGCTTCGGGCAAGGACGATGCGATCCAGCTGACCCCGGCGATCAAGTACTCGCTGGAACAGGCCCTGGACTTCATCGAAGACGACGAGCTGGTCGAGATCACCCCGAAGGAGATCCGTCTGCGCAAGAAGTTCCTGACCGAAAGCGACCGCAAGAAGGCTTCGCGCGGCGGCTGAGCCAGCACCCCGTGAACCTGAGCGGCTACAACCCGGATCCACACCGGCATCCGGGTCTCCATGTCATCGCCCTGCTCGAAGCGAGCAAGGCGATGCTGGCGCTGTTGGCCGCCACCGGGCTGGAAGTGCTCGGACCGCAGCCGCTACGGCACGGCATCATGGCCCTGATCCGGCGTTTCAGCCTGGATCCGGACCATGGCACCCTGCCCTCGCTGCTGCACATGATCAGCCCCGACGCGGTCCACCTGGCCGCGGCGGGGATGATCGGCTACGGCCTGCTGCACCTGGTCGAAGCCTGGGGCCTGTGGCGGGCCAAGGCCTGGGCCTCCTGGCTGGGCTGCCTGACCGCCGCCCTGTACCTGCCTTTCGACATCTTCGCGATCATCCGCCACCCCGGCTGGCCGTCGTGGACGATCCTGGCGATCAACCTGATCGTGGTCTACGTGCTCGCCCGCGACCTGCGCAAGCGCCACCGCTGAGCACCGGCTACACTGGGGATTGGAGCCGACCAAGCCGCCCCATGCGCCCGTCCTTGCCGCCTCTGCTGACCTGCCTGCTCGCCGCGCTGCCGGCGCTGCTTTCGGCTGGCTGCAGCCCGGCCACGCCCAGCGCGCATGCGGCCGAACCTGCGAGCCGCAACGTGCCGTTCCCGTACGCCGAAACCGATGTTGCCGACCTGCAGGCGCGGATGACCGCCGGGGAACTGGACAGCACCACCCTGACCCAGGCCTACCTGCAGCGCATCGCCGCGCTGGACCGCACCGGGCCGCGCCTGCGCGCGGTGATCGAGCTCAACCCCGATGCCCTGAAGGAAGCCGCCGCGCGCGACCGCGAACGCCGTGACGGCCGCCTGCGCGGCCCGCTGCATGGCATTCCCCTGCTGTTGAAGGACAACATCAACGCCGCGCCGATGGCCACCAGTGCGGGTTCGCTGGCCCTGCAGGGCTTCCGTCCGGACGATGCCTACCTGGTGCGCCGGCTGCGCGACGCCGGTGCGGTGGTGCTGGGCAAGACCAACCTCAGCGAATGGGCCAACTTCCGCGGCAATGATTCGATCTCCGGCTGGAGCGCGCGTGGCGGCCAGACCCGCAACCCCTATCGCATCAGCCATTCGCCGTGTGGTTCCAGCAGCGGCAGCGCGGTGGCCGTGGCCGCCAACCTGGCCAGCGTGGCGATCGGCACCGAAACCGACGGCAGCATCGTCTGCCCGGCGGCGATCAACGGCGTGGTCGGCCTGAAGCCGACGGTCGGCCTGGTCAGCCGCGAGGGCATCATCCCGATTTCCTTCAGCCAGGACACTGCCGGGCCGATGGCACGCAGCGTCGCCGACGCTGCCGCCGTGCTGACCGCGATCGCCGGCCGCGACGATGCCGATCCGGCCACCGCGACCATGCCCGGCCGCGCGGTCTACGACTACACCGCGCGACTGGACCCGCAGGGCCTGCGCGGCAAGCGCATCGGCCTGCTGCAGACGCCCCTGCTGAAGTACCGTGGCATGCCGCCACTGATCGAACAGGCGGCAACCGAGCTGCGCCGCGCCGGCGCCGTGGTGGTGCCGGTGGAGCTGCCCAACCAGGGCGCCTGGGCCGAGGCCGAGCGCACACTGCTGCTGTACGAATTCAAGGCCGGGCTGGAGCGCTATTTCAGCACCCACCGCGCACCATTGCGCAGCCTGGCCGAACTGATCGCCTTCAACCAGGCGCACAGCAAGCAGGAACTGGGCCTGTTCGGCCAGGAGCTGCTGGTGGAGGCCGATGCCACCGCCGGCCTGGCCGACCCCGCCTATATCCGCGCCCGCAGCGATGCGCGCCGGCTGGCCGGCCCGGAAGGCATCGATGCTGCCCTCGCCGCCCACCAGCTCGATGCGCTGGTGGCGCCGACCACCGGCGTGGCATGGCCGATCCGCAGCGAAGGCGACGACTTCCCCGGTGAAAGCTACAGCGCCGCCGCCGTGGCCGGCTATCCCAGCCTCACCGTGCCGATGGGGCAGATCGATGGTCTGCCGGTGGGTCTGCTGTTCATGGGCACCGCCTGGAGCGAGCCGAAGCTGATCGAGATGGCCTACGCCTACGAACAGCGCACGCGCGCGCGGCGCCCACCGCACTTCGATACCGACGCACTGATCGACGCTGGCGAGCCGTGATCCGGTAGTGCCGGCCGCTGGCCGGCAGATCCGGAGTTGCCGGCCAGCGGCCGGCGCGAACCGCCCGGGTGCCCCGCCACCGGCCCGACGATCGCCGCCTCACCATCTTCAGCACCCGGCGAACGCACATCCGCGGTGCGTGCACGTGGACCACGCGGCATATCCAGCTCATCCTCGTGTTGCAGCCGCGCACGCACCTGCGGCAGCGACTGCGGATGCTCGCGCGCGAGGAAATCGAGCATGCGCTCGCGCACCAGGCAACGCAGATCGAAGGCATCGCCCGAGCTGCGCGCGCTGACCAGCAGGCGCACCTGGATCGCACGCTCGCTGGTCTCGGTCACCTGGGTCACGCAGACCCGGCCATCCCACAACGCTTCGCCACGGCAGATGCGTTCCAGCTCAGCGCGGATCGCGGCAATCGGCGCACGGTAGTCCAACCACAGGAACGCGGTGCCGAGCAGATCGGCGCTGCGCCGCGTCCAGTTCTGGAACGGGTTTTCGATGAACCAGGTCAGCGGCACCACCATCCGTCGCTCATCCCAGATGCGCACCACCACATAGCTGCTGCCGATCTCCTCGATGCGGCCCCACTCGCCCTCGACGATCACCACGTCATCCAGCCGGATCGGCTGCGTCACCGCAATCTGCAGGCCAGCGATCAGGTTGCCGAACACCGGCTTGGCCGCGATACCCGCCACCAGGCCGATCAGGCCTGCCGATGCCAGCAGCGCGGTGCCGATCTTCTGCACCATCGGGAAGGTCAACAGCACCAGCGATGCGCCCAGCACGATGATGCCGCCCATCAGCACGCGGCTGAGCACCCGCGTCTGGGTCTGGATGCGGCGCGCTTCCAGATTGTCGGAGACATCGATGGGATGACTGCGCAGGATCGCGCGCTCGCCCGCCGCCACCGCGCGTACCAGCAACCAGATGAAGCACGCGGTCAGCGCGATGTGCAGCACATGCTGCAGGTTGCCCAGCACCGGATCCTGCAGTGGCGTGGCCTGCAATGCGGGAATCAACAACAGCAGCGGCCATGCGGTGGCCAGTGGCAACCCGAGCACGCGACCGATGCGTGCACGCCGGCGATCACGCCCTTTCAATCGATGGTAGATCCAGAGGATCAGCCACGCGCCGATGCCGCCCACTACTGCTGCCAATCCCAATGGCCATGCGTAGGCCTGTGCGCTTTGCCAGTGCACCGTTGCCACCTCCACTCGAACAGCCAAGCGGACAGCCTCGCGCATGACGCATGAGTGTCACGTCAGTCGTTCGTAAGAAGGGTGTTGGTCGGCAGGGCTTGCAGCCCTGCACCTGCTGCGAGCCGAAGCAACAGCAACAGCCGAAGCAGAAGCGGGTTTCCTGTGGGGTGGCGGGGCGGGTCCGGTTGCGGGGGACGCCGTAAACCCATCCATGGAGGCTCGGTCGCGCCATCCATGGCGCTCACGCCCCCGCAACCGGACCCACCCCGCCTTCGACAGTTTTCTGCGATCTGTCGGCATTTTTTGTAGAGCCGAGCCATGCTCGGCTCAAATCTCACAGATATCGAAATATTCGATTCCATTGGAAATTCATCCACGCATAGCGTGGATCTACCGTGTCGACCAAGGTCGACACCTACCAACAGCCGCCGGAATCTGTCAGAGCCGGGGGGGGGGGGGGGGGGGGGGGGGGGGGGGGGGGGGGGGGGGGGGGGGGGCGGCGGCCCCCCCCCCCCCCCCCCCCCCCCCCCCCCCCCCCCCCCCCGCCCCCCCCCCCCCCCCCCCCCCCCCGCCCCGCCAACCCACGGAATGCCCGCTGTTGACGTTGACGTTGACTGCAGCAGGTGCAGGGCT